>CAZHBB010000066.1:0-16382 GCA_964530185.1 uncultured Anaerolineales bacterium | reverse complement strand
GTGTGCACAACGCGTAAAAATCCTGTAAAATAGTTAATTACCTTTGGTGTTCACCTTGCCCACTGACCTGCACGGCCTATCATTGTGGTTGGGTATGTCACTCACTCTCAAGGAGTTTTCCTATGTGTGACACCGTGGTGGCGACTGGCAATGTGACGGCTGATGGCGTTGTACTTTTCGGCAAGAATTCAGACCGGGAGCCCAACGAGGCCCAGCATTTGGTGCATGTGCCCTCCGCGGATCATCCGGCAGGCAGCCATGTCCGCTGTACCTACATTGAAATCCCTCAGGTGCAGCACACCTATGCGGTCCTGCTTTCCAAACCGTATTGGATTTGGGGTGCGGAGATGGGTGTCAATGAGCATGGCGTGGCGATCGGTAACGAAGCCGTTTTTACCAAACTACCCCATGAACGCCAACCAGGGCTGATCGGGATGGATCTCCTGAGGTTGGCGCTCGAGCGGGCTGCCAGTGCCAGGGAAGCAGTCTCCGTCATCACCAAGCTATTGGCGAGGTATGGCCAGGGGGGAAGTTGCAGTCGCCACCACCGGCAGGTTTACCACAACAGTTTTCTCATTGCCGATCCACACACCGCGTGGGTGCTAGAAACGGCGGGGCGTCAGTGGGCGGCGAAGGAAGTGGAAGGGGTATACACGATCTCAAACGGCCTGACGATTGGGACAGAGTGGGATCTTGCGTCGGATGAACTGGTCGAGGTGGCCGTACGCCGGGGATGGTGTCGAGGGCGAGGGGATTTCCATTTTGCGCGTTGCTACTCCGACTTTCTCTATACCACATTCAGTGCTAGCCATCAGCGGCGAAGTCGCACGATGGCACTCCTGGGTGCACAGGCTGGACATATTACCGTAGGTACGGTGCTCGCGGCGTTACGGGATCATGGCGGGTCTGAGTCTTGGCGCCCGGATCGGCGTCTGCTGGGCATGACGGTCTGCGCACATGCGAGCTTCGGGCCAGCCCTCAGCTCGCAGACGGTGGGTTCGCTAGTCTCGCACCTTGACCCGACACATCCGACGCACTTGGTGACAGGGACGGCCGCACCGTGTACGGGGATTTTCAAACCTGTATGGATTGACACGTCGATACCAGGTACAGATCGAGTACCGTCGGAGATTTATGATGAGGCCACGTTGTTCTGGCGCCATGAGGTCCTGCATCGCCTGACACTGCGCAACTATCCTGCGCTCCTGGCCCGCTATCACGACGCGCGCGATGCGCTAGAGCATCGTTTCTGGACGGAGGCCCTGGCGATGGCGAGCGCCCCTGTCGAGCAGCGAGCAGCGTATGTGCGCGAGTGTTTCTCCGCGGCGTCAGACGCGGAGAAACGCTGGACAGAAGCTGTGCGCACCGCGGACGTGGGCCGGCGCGAGCGGTGGTTGCACCGTGTGGCCTGGCGGCGCTGGAACCGCCAGGCGGGTATGCCGGATGTCTTGTAATGTGACACTTCGGCCTGGACGCGGTACAGTCCCTGTTCGGCGTGGTGCCGGCACCACCTCGCCGCGACATAAAATGTCGCGATACCCTTTGCCGGGTGCACTGCAGCACCCTGGGGTGCACCCTTCGGCAGGCTCAAGGTGCGCGTAGGATCTGGCTCACCCCGCACATGCACTTCCGACCCTTCCTGTTCTATGCTATACTACGACTATATGTAATAGGGAAGCCCCGGCGTATCCAAACAGCGGAGGACTCGACTCAAGGCGGGAAAGGGGGACCGAGGCCCTGTGCGAGGGCCTCATGGGTCGCAGCTTGACCACATTGTACCAGCAATGTCGCGAGCACATAAGGGGCAGGACCATGGAAGACCAATCGCGCACAGCCGATCATCCTACAGGACCGAGTAGCCTGTTCGACCTGACAGGCAGAACCCTTGGCAAATACCGCCTGGTGGAAAAGTTGGGCCAGGGAGGCATGGCTCAGGTCTACAAGGCCTACCAACCCGACTTGGACCGCTATGTCGCTATCAAGGTGTTACATCCGCACCTAACCGGTGACCCGGACTTCGCGGCCCGCTTCCGGCGCGAGGCCCGCGCCATCGCTGCCCTGGAACACCCTAACATCGTCCGCGTCTACGACTTCGATACCGCTGAGGGGCTGGGCTTCCTGGTGATGGAGTACCTAGAGGGCGAAAACCTCAAGCAGCGGCTCTACCGGTTGGGCTGCGAAGGGAAGCGAATGGACCTGGCGCAGGTCACGGAGATCGTGAGTGTGCTAACCGACGCGCTGGATTACGCCCACCGCCAGGGCCTGGTGCACCGCGATGTTAAACCCTCGAACGTGCTCCTCACTGCAAGCGGGCGTCCCGTGCTCACCGATTTTGGCATCGCCCGCATGGTGGACATCACGACGATCACCGAGAGCGGCGGCACGTTGGGAACGCCAGCGTATATGTCGCCGGAACAGGGGCGCGGCGAGCCGGGAGACGCGCGCTCCGACATCTATGCGCTGGGCGCGATGCTCTATCAAATGTGCACCGGCCAGCTCCCCTTCGATGCCGATACGCCCTACGCCGTGATCCTCAAGCACATCACGGCCCCGCTGCCTCTACCTCGCTCCGTCTGCCCCGACCTGCCGGAGGCCGTCGAGCGCGTGATCCTCAAGGCCATGGCCAAGGACCCCGACGACCGTTTCCAGACGGCCGGCGAGATGGGCCGCGCGTTGCAGGCCGCCGTCGCGGCTTCTACTGGTGCGCCCCTCCCCGCCGAACCGTCTCTTTCCCCCCGCCCCCTCCGCTGGGCCGTAGGGGCGCTGGTCGCGCTCGTTGGGCTCGTGATATGGTGTCTGCACCTCATGCCTTTTCCCTGGGGCGAGCCGGTATCGCCGACGTCAACGGTTTCCGTCGTCGGAGGGATGACCACCGTGGTGCTCTCAGGGTCCGACATCACCGCTGACACCTGGCTCAATCCTGATCTGCCCGACGAGCCCTGGCACGAGGCTGATCTGGTCCACCTTCAGGGGCCGCTCACCCCCGACCGGGTGCTCTTCCGCTTCGACCTCGGCGAGTTGCCCCAAAATGTCACGATTCTCTCGGCCACGCTCACCCTGCGTGTGGAACTATGGGGGGATACGGCCTTCCCCGGCGCGGCCGTGGCCTACCGTATGCTCGTGCCCTGGGAGCCGGAGGTTACCACCTACAATGCGCCATGGGCCGCGCCCGGCCTTGTCGCTGGGGTGGACTATGACCCGACGCCGCTCGACGTCACGCCCGTACCCGACGAGGGCCTTCTCACCTTTGATGTCCATCAAGCGGCCGAGGCATGGCTTGAACGGGGGGCACCCAACTACGGCATCGTCGTGATGATGTCAGAGGACAGCCACAACCAGGCGCATCATTGGGTCTATATGAGCGAGCAAGCCGATCCAACTGATCGTCCAGCACTGCACATCGCCTATCGGATCCCGAAGCTATGAGTGAAGCACCCTTCCTGGTAGACGATGCCGGACGGAGATTCCCGTTGAGCGACACGATCACGACCCTCGGTCGCGCCTCCGACTGTGACATCTTCATTCCTGACCGTCGGACCTCGCGCCACCACGCCGAGATCCACTGGGATGGCACATCGTGTACCCTGTGGGACACCGAGAGCGCCAACGGCACTTACCTCAACGGGGAACGGATCCACAGCCCACGGGTGTTGCGTGACGGGGACACCATTACTGTGGGCGGCGCTACTTTTACCTTCCACGATCCGGCCGCCACGCTGCGCGTCGCTGAGTTCCCGCTATTGGTGGTGGATGAGGGCAGCGGCGGGATATGGGTGGATCGTACGCCAGTCTTGCTTTCCCCCAAGGAGCGAGCTCTCTTCGATCTGCTCTACCACAACGCGGGCCGCCCCTGCTCCAAGCAAGAGATCGCGCATGCCGTCTGGCCTGAGTATCGGGCCGAGGTCTACGATTACCAGATCGAGAGCCTGGTCAAGCGGCTGCGCGAGAAGCTGGAGCCCGATCCGCGCCACCCGACCTTGATCCTCACCGAGCGCGGGCGGGGTTATCGTCTGGTGCGTTAGCGCCGCGTTCCTCCTCCACGGCCGACGACAAATTGTTGGCTAACTGTTGGTTTCAAGTTGGGCAATCCCTGCCGTTCCTCCTCTATCCTAAAGGAAACGCAAACGCATCGTTGTGCAATGTACGGAGGAGGAATCGATGGTACACGGAAAACGCAGTGGCTACATAGGAGCGCGGGTGGCCGCAGCGCTGTTGGTCATGGCACTGTTGGCCCTCTGGCGACCGGTGCAGGCAGCATCGGCCGCAGGCATCAGGTCCGGACCCGATGGCGGAGACTTCGCTATCTCGATGCGCGGATTGGGAGATCAATTGTGGCCCGTCACGGCTTGGAACAGCGATGATGATGAGTTCCTGGTAGTGTGGAGCGAGGCCACGGAATATGCTGAAATTGGCTACGTCACTACCTCCCATATCCATGGACAGATCTTCTCCGCGCAGGGGGTGCCGCAAGGAGATTCATTTGATATCTCCACAACCGAGGGTGAAAAATCCCATTTCTCTGTCGTATACAACCCAAACGCGGCAGAATACCTGGTTGTATGGAAGAATCTGCGCTATGGCACGTACAATCGTTACGAGATCCACGCACAGCGGGTGAGCGCCGACGGTGTGCTCCTGGACAACCCCACTACCCCTGAGAACGAGGCGCTCCCCGACGAAAGCCTCGAGATCACCTGTGTTACGATCTGGGATACATTCAACGGTGTCGCTGCGGCCTACAATAGCCGCGCCGATGAGTACCTAGTTACCTGGGACGAGGAACGCCATGGGTACAAGATCCGCGGCCAATTTGTGGCGGCGAACGGCTCCCTCGTCGGTAACACTCTCGAGATCCACAGACATCCCACGGAGCCCCTCTCCCTATCCGGGATCGCGTACAATGTCATACAGGATGAGTATCTCGTCATATGGTATGCGGCCCACACCGGGATATTCGGTTTCCCCAATATCTTCGGTCAGCGTGTGGATGCCGACGGCAGTTTGCTGGACAATCCCAACACGTCAGGCGACGAATCGGACATTTCGCATTCCTTCCAAATCTCATCTGGACTCGGTGTGATCATTTCGCTCCAAGCCGACTTGGTCTTCGACCCACACAGCGATCAATATCTGGTCGTTTGGGATAACGGAAGCAACATCGTCGGGCAACAAATCAACGCCGCCACGGGTGACCTGCTGGATAATCCCAGCACGAGCGAGAACGAGGCGGATCCCGCAGTGGCGCTCACAATCTGCGACACCGTAGGCCTCCAGTGGGACCCCCACGCCGTCTACAATCCCCAACTCCACGAGTTCCTGATTACGTGGAGCGATGAACGCCACAACCCGTTCACCACCCACCCCGAGGCCGCGGACATCTACGGTCGCCGCGTGAAAAGCGGTGCTGAGCAGATCGGCCTGGACTTCGCCATCGCACGGGCTCCTGAAATGCAGCGGAGTCCACATGTTGCCTATAGTGCCACCTCACATCGCTACCTGGTTGTCTGGGCCGATTGGCGCGACGGGGGACACGACGACATCTTTGGTCAAGTGGTATGGTGGCCCGGGCTGTTGTTGGGTCATCCCTTTGGCATCTCCACCGCTCCTGTCTCGCAGGTTCGGCCCGCTGTTGTCTACAACTTCCTTAACCAAGAGTACCTGGTGGTATGGGAGGACGATCGCAACGGAGATGGCGACATCTTTGGCCAGCGCTACGATCGGGATGGGGCGCCGCTCGGTGACAACTTCACGATCGTCTCTGCCCCAGGTGCTCAGATAAAACCGGCGTTGGCCTATAACAGCAGCGACAATACGTATCTTGTGGCCTGGTACGACAGGCCCAGCGGTAACGTCAGATGGCGCGTCGTTGGGCCACTCGGCGCAATGCTCTCGGCGCCAGTGGGCGTCCGCTCAATGGCGGAGTGCCAACCCTCGGTCGCCTACAACTCTGACCCGGCACACAACAGCTTCCTGGTACTCTATAGCGCGCTCAGCCTGACAGACTATGAGGAGTATATCAACGTGACGACCGTGTCCTCCGATGGCGGCTACAGCGCGACTCGCACGATCAACTACCACCCTGGGCGGGAGACCGATATTGTCTACAATGACATTACCGGTGGGTTCCTAGCGGTCTGGTCCGACACGCGGGACGACACAGGTGACATCTATGGGCGTCGTCTGGGGGGAGACGGTAGCCCCATCGAGACGGTGTTCGTCATCGCACAGGCAACCGACAAGCAGGGTGCCCCCGCCATCGCCTGGAACGACGACGACAACGAGTACCTGATCACGTGGCACGACTACCGCACCTCCGGGACGACAGGGGCCGACATCTACGCCCGCCGTATGGGCGCGGTGGGCAACTTCATGGGGAACGCCTTCCCCGTCTCCACCGCGGCCGGGCTTAGCTACCAACAGGAGCCCGACGTGGTCTACGTCAATGCCTCGCACCGCTATCGCGTCGTATGGGAAGACAATCGGGACGACGCCGCCAAGGGCACGGGGTACGACATCCGTGGGCGATGGGTCTCGGCGAGCGGGAGCATCCTAGGGGCCTTCGACGACGTGATCTTCCGCTACTACGGCTGGCAGCAGTGTCCCGCGATTGCCTATGCTGAGGACTACAAGCGCGCGCTCACAGTGTGGCAGGATGGGCGCAACGGTGTGGAGTACGACGTCTATGGACGCTTCGGTGCACTCGATGTCACGCCGCCGACGGCCCGTTTCACCGTGGACGCCACCCGTGGCCGGGCGGGCGATACCTACACCTTCAACGCCTGGCCCAGCACCGACGCGCCGGGCGGTACGCCCCGTGGTGCGCTCCTGGTGCGGTGGGATTTCAACAGCGACGGCACGTGGGATACACCGCTCGGCTTCCAGAAGTTCATCACGCGCACCATTGTCACACCAGGCGTCTATACCGTCACACTAGAGGTGCAGGACTTCGCCTGGCTCACTGCGACTGTCGCCCATCGCGTCGTCGTTTTGCCCTCAACCATGACGGCGCTGGCTGCCGAAGCAAGCACGTACCCCACAGCCACACTCACAATCAGCCCCACCTACGGTCATGCCGGCGACACATTCACTTTGGACTGCCGCGGTAGCACAGGCAGCGGCACGATCAGCGCGCGCTGGGACTGGGATAACGACGGGGAGTTCGATACCGCCTTCAGCAATGTGCTCACGGCGACCCACACGTACACGGTCGCTGGAGACCACACTGCCCGCGTCGAGATCATGGACCAGAGCGGTCTGACCAGCGCCGCGCTCCAGAACCTCACGCTCCTGCCCACTACGGCGATTTCATTGGAGGTCGCGCCCAGACAAGTCACAGTGACGCCCAAGGACATTGTACACTTCCACGCCATAGGCTGGGATACTTACGACAATCGCATCTGGCAGCCCACCGTCACCTGGTCGGTTACTTCCTCGCAGGCGGGGGCCATTGACGCGCAGGGCTTCTTCACCGCAAGTGTGCACGCCGGAAGCTACCCGGATGCGGTCTTTGTAACCGGCTATGGCATCACCAAGACCGCCTCGGTGACCATCGTCTGGCCGTTCCACGTCACCCTGCCACTGGTGATACGCAACGATTGACCGCTGATGCTTAGGGGCTGGGCGCGTGGCGGGCGCGCCTGGCCCCTAAGTCCTATGTTCACCCAATTAACCTTCCTCTTATGTTGAGCCAACCTTTTTCTTATCTTCTCGCGCTATGATAAGTAGTACGTGTGAAAAGATGAGGTGAAAATGAAAGCAGGAGGTAGACTATGGCAGAGGAACGAGTGACCGAGGAAACCTATGTCTTTGATATTGGTGCCGACGTCTACTGCGCCGACGGACGGTGCGGAAAACTCGCCAAGGTCGTCGTGGACCCCGGCACGCATCGGGTCACGGACCTGATCGTGACGAAGGGCTTCCTGCAGAAAGAGGACCGCGTGCTGCCCGTCTCGGTGGTCGCCCACAGCACGCCAGAACGCATAGACCTCTCGATCCGCAGCGATGAGCTGAAGAACCATCCTAAATATAAGGAAGAGGAGTTCCGTGTCCCAGCGCCGGATTGGACCCACGACCGCTACGAGCGCGAGCAGGTCTTCTACTGGATGCTGCCCTATGGTCTGATCGAGGTGGAGCAGCCCGTGATCATACCAATGATCCGCCAGAAGGTACACCACGGCATTCCGAGTAACCGCGAGGTCATCGGGCGCGGCACGCCGGTGCGTAACGCACTCGACCGCCTTGGCGTGGTGGATCACTTGCTGGTTGAGCGCGACAGCGGCAGGATCACGCATCTGGTGATCCGCAAGGCCCCTTGGCTGCCGGTCGGCTATCGGATCATTCCAATGGACAAGGTGATGGAAGTCGACGATGAGGGTATTTACGTCAAGCTGAGCGGCGAGGAGCTGGAGTCGCTACCATCTTACACCCCGCGTGGGTGATCAGTCTAAGGAGGGCGCGGCCAATCGCCGCGCCCTCCGCGCGCCTATGCCACCTCGATCATCACCTTCACATAGTGCCCCCCCGATGACTCAATCGTGTGATAGGCATCGAGGTAGTGGCGGAAATCAAAGCGGTGGGTGATGAGATCTGTCAGGTGGACCTTCTGCGCTGCGACGAGCGCGATGGCGCGCTCAAAGTCGGGCTTCTGATACATCAGCGTGCCACGCACGTCTAGCTCATGATCCTGAATGTAGCCGAAGTTGGTGACCGTGACGGCCCCAGCCACCCCCACCATCACCACTGTGCTCCCCTTGCGGGCGTTGTCTATCGCCTGGTTGATCGTCTCCGAAACCCCCACGCACTCCAGGATCAGATCGGCACCATCGGGGCCAAAGGCACGCCGAATCGCCGCTCCCAACGCCTCCTCGTGGGTGTTGACGACGACATCCATGCCGCACGCCCGCGCCTTGTCCAGCTTGTAGCCATTGATGTCCGTGATCAGGACGGCCTCCGCGCCGGAGGCTTTAGCGACCTGTCCCACCAGATTGCCGATGGTGCCCGCGCCCAGTACGACCACCTTCTTGCCCTGGACGCCGCCCGTGCGCCCGACGGCGTGCACGGCCACGGCCAGCGGCTCGATCATCGCCGCCTCGTCGAGGGAGACGCTCTCTGGGATCCGCAGCACTTTGTCGGCGGCGACGGGGAAGTACTCCTGCGCCGCGCCGCCCGTCTGGAACCCCATCACCTTCAGCGATTCGCACAGGTGATACATCCCATGGGTGCATTGATAGCACGTGCCACAGGTCACCTGCGGCAGGAAGGTTACCCGATCCCCCACCGCCAGGCCCTCCACCCCGGGCCCCACCTCCGCGATGACGCCGGAGACCTCGTGGCCCTGCACGACAGGATAACTGGTGTAGGGATGTTTACCGTGGTAGACGTGAATGTCCGAACCACAGACGCCAATCCGCTTCACCTGGATGAGGACCTCGCCCTCACCTGGGGCGGGCCGCGCCACCTCACGGAATTCGATCTTGCCGGGTGCCACCATCACTGCTTGCAGCATTTTCCCATCTCCTTCCATCGTTCACAAAAGCACCAGAATGCACCATCACCCGCATACATATAATGCGACGCGGGCGATGGAAGGTTGAGACACGTGGCGAGCTAGGATTCCTTGGCTACCTGCAACCGGCACCACGCCAGCAGCGCGTCGTAGACATCAAACTGGCGCTCCAGGTTCTCCAGGTCGTCAGGGAAGCGCACGCTGTAGCCCACGGCGATGGCCTCCAGCCCCGGCGCGATGGGATCGCTGTCGCGGTCCGAGCTGACGTCGGCGGCGTGGACGATCTTCGCCAGGCGCAACAACCCCTTGTCGGTCAGCCCGTAGTGCTCGATGATGGTCTCGAAGGAGCACTTGCCGTCGTGATGCCCTAGCTCCACCCCCGGTGCATCGAAGGGAATCGCGCCGGTCTGCTCCGCGACCTCCAGCACCTGGCTCTGGGGCACGAAGATGAACTCCGCGTCCGAGTCAATGAAGCGCGAGATCAGCCACGGACAAGCCACACGATCAACATGCACATGCGAACGAGTTACCCACAGCATTTCCTACCTCCTAGATCAGATTGATTAGGCTGGACTTACATCCCCACCGGACTTCAAGTCCTTTCCGAACAACGCAAACGTCAACGTACCCAACAGCCCGGCGGTGAACGCCACCAGGAAATTGGTCTGGGGTGAGGCGATGGACGTGATCCAGGGCAAGAGTCCCTGCCCGAAGCCGCCCAGCATCTGCACCACTTTCGCCGCGGTCGAGCCATCCCACAGCAGCGCCCCGCCAAACGCCGCGATGGAGACAATCACGTCGCGCACCAGGTAGTAGATCCCGAAGGTGCTCGCCTTCCGGTGCTCCGGTGCCAGATCCATAATCAGCGCCTTCCGCGTCGGCTCGCCAAACTCCTTCAGCCCGCGTACGACGAAGGCAACGACCAATGCCCAGAAGGTGTGCGAGAAGAGCAGCACCAGCGGGAAGAGCGTGAAGAAGCCAAAGGTGATGGCGACAAAGGGTTTCTTGGTGCTGCGGTCGGCCAGATAGGCTACGGGGATATAGACCAGCATCGCTGTCACCATCTCCACCGTGGTCAGCACCCCAAACTGTAGCGGCGAGATGCCGTTCAGCTTGACGCACCAAAGGACCACGAAGGCATAGGGGATCTGCTCACAGAAGCGCACCAGGATGTCGGCAATGAGCAGGTTGCGCAGCGCCGGCCCGATGTAGGAGAGCGCCCGAATGGGGTTGGCCGGGGCCTTGCGCTTGCGGGGCCGCTCCTCGATCAGCACCTGTTGCAGCACCAACGAGACGCCGCCCAGGATCAACGCGATCACGAAGGCCAGGCGCACGCCGTTTCGCTCTCCAAAATAGCCGATCATCAGCCCGCCTAGCAGTGGCCCCAGCGCCATTGGGACGCGGCGCACCAGCGAGTGCATGGAGACCCCCATCGTCCGTTTGTTGAGCGGCAGCACGCTGGAGACCATGTCCATCGTCGCCGGCAACGAGATGGCCGTCCAGGAGAGGAAGAAGATGGCACCGATGATCACGGCCTGCCACGAGGGGATGAGGATCACGATGGTATACCCGAACATCGCCAGCAGGTTGAAGAGGATCAACGCCCGCTTGTAGCCCAGCTTGTCGCTGGCGTAGCCGCCGGGGTAAGCGTAGAGCGCGCCAAGCAAGTTGTCCATCGCGTTCAGCAGGCCCACGGAAAACGCGCCGCCCCCCAGTACCACCAGATACAAGGGCAAGAAGCGCTCGGCCATCTTCTCACCCAGCCCGAGGAGGATGACCATCACCAGCAGCCCCACCATGCTCCGACGTAACCCCAAGAAGTCGACCACGCCCCTAAGCCATCTCATTGCCCTCGTTTGCCTGGCGTCCACTCGAACACCTCCCGACGTACGCGAACTTGGTTCCGGTCAATGCCAGGGCCCTTGGCAAGACATGCCCGCAGGTATGTTCCATAGCCGCTCTGGATCTGTGCAGAGTATAGTCCTCTCCTGTGTGAGACACCAGGGCTGTCTATGTCTCTCGTGATATCAGCAAGATCCCCTTTAATAGGGTAGGTGTTGGGGGGTACTCACACCTGGCGCTGCTTCCACTTTCCAACACGGAACCAAAGTGCGAAGATCAGACCGTTGGCGATATTAGTCGCCACGCGTCCCCACCAGACCCCGGACAGGCCGAGCCCGGCCCAGTGGATCAGGCCGAAAGCCAAGGCTACCTCTATCCCCCACAAGGTGGTCAGGTTGATGACCATCGCTGGTAATGTGTCGCCCGCCCCACTGAATGCCCCGCTGAGGACTACCCCCAGCGCGCTGAAGACCAGTGTTGGGGCGATGAAGCGGATGGCCTCTCCCCCGATAGCGACGACCTGGGGGGTGGCATCAAAGAAGGCGATGATGGGGCGCGCATAGGCGAAGAGCAGCGCCGCGGCGACGGCCATGATGCTGACAGCATAGGCGGCGACCCACCATGCATTCCGCTCTGCGCGTTCTGGCTTGCCAGCCCCGAGGTTTTGGCCTACCAGCGTACTGGCAGCATTCCCCAGCCCGAAGAGTGGGATCAGCAGGATCAGCAACATGCGATTCGCAACACCGTACCCGGCGAGGGCAAAGGTGCCGAACATCCCCACCAAGCCTACTATGACCAGGCGTGATGAAGAACGCAGCACCATCTGTGCTGTGCTTGGAAGGGCAATGAGGATGATACGAGCCATCAGGTGGAGGTCAGGGGCTAGGTCACGCACATTGATCGCGATGCGAGACCGTCCACGGAGCAAGATCGCCACCTGCGTGGACAGCCCAACACCAAAGCCGAGGATACTGGACCACGCCGAGCCAACAACGCCGAGTGATGGGAAAGGTCCCCATCCCCAAATGAGCGCCGGCTCCAAGATCACGCTCACGAGCGTGCAGATGAAGAGAACTGTCATAGCCAGGCGGGCCTCGCCAGCGCCGCGCAACATAGAATTGATGACGAAGACCAACACCAGCGTGAACATCCCGCCCATCACGACATGGAGGTAGGAGAGTCCCAGCCGTAACACTTCTGCTTCTGCGCCAAGGAGAATCAACAGCGGGCGCGCCAGCGCAACGCCCAAGATGGAAATGCCCACCGAGACACCTATGCCCAACAAGATGGTCTGCCACACCGCGTGTTCAGCCGAGAGACGGTCTCGCTCGCCAATACGCCGGGCCACTACGGCCATGCCGCCAATTCCCAAGCCATTGGCGAGGCTGTTGAGTACCCATCGAATGGTGACACTCAGAGTTACCGTCGCCAGCGCGACTGAACCCAGTTGGCTCACCCAGTAGGTGTCGAGTAACTGTGACACATTTTGAATACCGGTCTCTAGCATCATGGGGACGGCCAGATACCAGATGTTGCGATGTATGCTGCCGCTTGTTAGGTCACGACCAGCCAGCTCAGCGGTCTCCATCGGGGGCAGCCTCCTCTGTCGAGATCAGATGCAAGGTCCTATCCTGTCAGTGGAGAGCATCATACGCTGCAAGCAGGGAAGAGCAAGAAGCTTTGAGAGATCATCTCACAATCGTCCGCCACTGAGTGGGCAGTGCGATCGCGCCGCTGGTCCGTTCTCATTGACGGTCCTGCCCTGCAGCCAATGGCCTGTTCACGGTAGTCTTAGATTTCAGCCGCCCCGCCGCTCTAGCAGAGCTCCACGATCCCAAAAGGCCCCAACTGCCCCGCGCGCTCAAAATCGCCGATGCGGAGGCGGTACGCCGTCTCCTGCCCACACATCTCGCACAGCACCACCCGCCCCGTGTCGGGCTCCAGCCCGACCAACCGCACACTCGCCGGTTCGAGTGTGGCCAGACGCACATCGCCGGCCTGCAGGTCCGCGACCTCCAGCACACGCGGTCCGAGCGCTAGCGCCCGACTCAGGTTGGGTAACGCCCGCCTACGCCAGTCGCCGCTGAAGGGCTGCACCACAAACTGATGGCGCAATTCGCCGTAGAAGGGCTCCTTGTACCACTCAATGTCGCAACCAAACTCCTGTATGGTGTCGCCTGCCCAATGTAGTAGCTTCCTCCGACCGCCGCTGGTGGTGGACTTACCCATGCAGAGACCAATCTGCCCCGCCGCCGCATGCACCCGGAACGATTGTGAACCACTGCGGCTGATAAGCGCTGCGCCGGAGGACCCATCGCTGAGAAATGCATGGGTCAATGGCGCGACAAAGGATGGCTGTGGGTTGGGGTGGCGCACGATGCCGAAGGGCACATCGTACCAGAGGTCACCGGCGCTCTCTAACGCAAGGGTCGCGCAGAGCCCACCCGGCTCGAAGTCCACTTTGGGTCCGCCAGCATCGAAATCGTCCAGGCTATCTACCAGGGTGGGATAGGTGAACCAGAACCGCCACTCCGCGAAGAGGCGATCGCTATCCAGAATGTACTCGGCTCGAAAATGGATGTGGTAATCGATCTGTCGGGCAGCGATGATGTGAGGGAACGGACCTCTGATGACTGAGACACGCCACCCGCCCTCGGGCCTTGGAGCTCGTAATGTGGTGTCCAAGTGCTTGACATAAATGCGGAAGGGGGCAAGCGTCAGACGCATGGCAGGCCCCGCACTTGGCGATAGGTGGAGTACGCCATCGGCGAACGATGCGAGCAGATCGCCGTTGGCGACGGTGTCGCCTGGCTGCTCGGAATCCGGTTGGCGCGATGATCGCATCTTGCGGAAAGTGCGGAGTGAGTAGTCAGGGACCTCAAGCCTCAGGTGGTGTTCCCACGTGTCTCCGTCACGGCGTATGAGCTGGACGGCATCATGACCACCGGCATCGACCCATGCGAGAGGTTCTTGGGCATGCAGGACATACCAGGTGGGTGTTGAAGTTCCGTGTGCGTTGACTGCCAGCAGTCCAGCGCTTGGCGAATCGGTCGGTCCCGTGGACGCAGATGTACGAATTACCGCGTTGGCGATTGAGGTTGCCTCGTGGAAACTGTCGATGCGCTCAAGCCGTCGCTCCAACAGCGGATACCAGCCACGGGCATCGGAATTGCCTCCCCAGGCGATGAGCATGGCCATGCGGCAGAAAGGCGAAGCTGCCTCACCGTTCGAGGCTCCAAATCTGGTGACAAGCTCTGGGTAGATCCAGGGATTCTCGACCTCCCACGTGGTATAGGGACGGGTCATCGGCACATGAACCATGGGCACTGCCTCTTGGTCGCGGCTGAAGGCCGCCAGGCAGGCCGCCCGTCGCGCCTCCATGGCGGCAAGTGTAACCGCGTGGACCTGCATACTTAGGGGATTGCTACACCAGCGACTGAAGCTCGGCGAGGCGGAGGTGTCTTCGACTTTGTTGGTGCAGGGTGTCATGAACTTGACTGTGTCTACACCCATCTGCGCCAGATAGTCGCTCACGAAACACCACTCGGTCTCGAAGCTACACTCATCGCGCAGGTACGTCTCCAGATCGTGCAACTCCTTGATGGTGATTGGGATCTCCATATCGCAGTGCCCAACCAGCAAAGCGTTGTCGGGCAACAGGCCGGGATTGTCGCGCACGCGCTGGCGCTGCTCTCGATCAATGAGGGGCACGGCGACGCAGCGGGAGCCATCCAGTCCCTTGGCCCAGAAAGGCTTCAGGCTGTCCTCCCAATCCCGCACGAGCACCCATTGTACGCCCAGCTTGTTGATGACGTAGGGCAACTGTGGGGTATAGGCGATCTCCTGTGGGAAGAAACCCTCTAGCTCGGCCCCCAGCTCCTCCGACGCGATCCCACAGCCCAGCTCCGCCGCATCGAGCACGCTCATCCCGTCCTGGCATTGTGCGATGGATTCGCTGAAGTACGTGCCCATGAACCTCAGCCGCCCCTCGGCACGGAGCGACTGCGCCAACTCGATAACGTCGGGCGCACATTGCTTGAGCGACAGCAGCGTCTGCGGCGGCAACTGCATGTGGCTCTTCAACGGCGGATGATCGCGCAGATAATGCAGATAGAGTCGATAGAGCTTGGGGAACTGCTCCCAGATCACCGACCGCAGCGAGCGGTCGTAGTTCATATTCGGGTGCGTCGTCATTGCGAAGTAAATCTTCTTAGTCATGTCTCTCCATCTGTCGCTGTTTCGTTAGTGTTCTGCCCGTGCGGAACCGCTTGTCCGCAGGCTCCAGCAGCCTACAATAGTCATGCGAACATGGCAAAAGCGTTCTCAATACGCTGGAGCGGAGATAGCATGCTGAAACCGAAAATCGACCGCATGGCCATCACTATTGCTTACAGTGACCAGGCGAGCGAGTTACTGAAGGCCCTGAACACCTACAAGTTCCCAGTCACCATCATCCACGCCGAGGGCGGTTTCCTTCATGAAGCCATGGTCACGCTGGTGGCAGGTATGCCCCATCAACGGCTCCCTTTCTTTCTATCGTTGGTGCGTGAGTACTGCCCAATTCGCACCCGGTTTATACCCTTGGGGGTTGAGCCACTAGACTACCCTGACCCTCAACTGATCGAGGTACACGTTGGGGGCGCGACGGTCTTCGTGATCCCTGTTGAGGACTTCCTTCAGTTGTAGAGAAGCCGCTATGGGCTGTTGCGTAACCTCAGTGGCAGGTAGACACGCGTACCCCACAAGCGGCCATAGATGCCTCGGTTAGAAGTACCGATCACCTCGTTATCATCGAAGGCGACCAGATAATCCCCTACGTCTCCGGCGGCCACAGCGGCCTCGTAGACCTGTCCACCGCCTACCTCCACCGCTGCTGTCCCCAGAGATGCGCCGGCCAGCGTGACAGCGCGGCCATACACCTGCATCATAGCTGAGGGATCGTTGAGGATAGATAGGGCGGCCCGCCCAAGAACACGAACACTGCCTGACCAGCCTGACCACGGTGTGCACTCGCCACGTCCCTATCCACCCGGGC
>CAZHBB010000065.1:0-16474 GCA_964530185.1 uncultured Anaerolineales bacterium | reverse complement strand
AGGGTGTGTTCATGGTGGGCCCATTATAGCCTTGTCCTGAGTGACTGTCACCTGCGGCTCGCCCTCACAGGTCCTGGGTAGGGCGAAATTCAATTTCGCCCAACAGAGCGGACGGCAATGCCCCCACACACGCCGCACCCGCGCCCACGGTGACGGTCACCCGCGGCTCATCCTCACAGGTCCTGGGTAGGGCGAAATTTATTTCACCCAACATGGCGAATGGCCATGCCCCCACACACAGCGGACCCACGCCCACGGTGACGGTCACCTGCGGCTCGTCATCACAGGCCCTGGGTAGGGCGAAATTTATTTCGCCCAACATGGCGGATGGCTGTGCCCCCACCTCCTGCGGTCCCCCTGTTCCCTCTTCATCAGATCGGGACTATAATATTCAGGACGCCTCGGGTGCGGGGCTGGAAACCTGAACATCAGCAGGGAGGATTGGGATGGGTGAGGAGAGACGACAGCCCTCGCGTGTCATCAACAGTGTGGCCCCCATTCGTATCTGCGATAATGGCGGTTGGACCGACACCTGGTTTGCCCGTTACGGAAAGATCTTCAACATCGGCGTCTATCCCTATGTCGAGGTGCAGATCGAGGTCTTCCCCTATGAAGCGGGGATGGAGCGGATCGTGCTCTACGCTGAGAACTACGGGGAGCGATTCGTGGTCCATCCCGAGGCTCCAGGGTGGGACCATCACCCCCTGCTGGAGGCGTCTATCGAGCGCATGGGCGTGCCCGAGAGGTACGCCATCCAGGCGACGATCTACTCCGATGCCCCCAGCGGCTGCTCCACCGGCACCTCCGCGGCGGTGACGGTAGCCCTGATCGGCGCCCTGGACCGCCTGACGCCGGGTCAGCTCAGCCCGCATCAGGTGGCCTACACCGCCCACGCGGTGGAGGTCGAGATGCTCAAGCAGCAGTCGGGTATCCAGGATCAGCTCTGTTCGGCCTATGGGGGCATCAACTTCATTGAGATGTTCGAGTATCCTCACGCGGTGGTGTCGCAGATCCATGTCCCCAACGCCGTCTGGTGGGAGCTGGAGCGGCGGCTGGCGTTGATCTACCTGGGCAAGTCCCATGTCTCGTCGAAAGTGCACGAGAAAGTGATCGCCGAGTTGGAGGACGAAGGGCCGGAGTCGCCCCGCTTGCAGGCGCTGCGGGTGACTGCCGAGAAGTCGCGCGATGCTGTGTACGCCGGTGACTTTCGGGCCCTGGGACGGGCGATGATCGAGAACACCGAGGCCCAGGGGCGTCTGCATCCTGATCTGGTCAGCCACGACGCCCAGCGGGTGATCGAGATAGCGCGTGACTTCGGCGCAGTGGGCTGGAAGGTCAACGGTGCCGGCGGGGAGGGTGGCTCAGTGACGCTCCTCTGCCCCGAGCAGTCCTATGTCAAGCGCGAGATGATCCGGGCTATCGAGGCGGAGAACCCACACTATCGTCACATCCCGATCTACCTGAGCCGCTTTGGGCTGCGGATCTGGGAGCAGTACAGTGCGCAGGCGCGGGCAGCGTAAGAAGGCATGGGAGGCAGGCATGGATTTCCGTGTTGAGACCCAGATCCCCTTCGGTAACGCATGTGACCTCGAGCTGACGTCTCTGCGGGACACCCTGATGGTCGCCTTCGCGGCTGACCCCCACGGCGGGCCCGAGACGCTCTGGTTCTGCTTCCGGCTCGTAGCTCTTACCACGACTGCCCACACCAGCGTTCGGAGCATCCGGCTGGTGTTGAAGCATGCCTGCAACATGTTGGGGGGTCAGAACCCTTTCACCATCCGGCCGGTGGTGCGCTATGACGACGGGCCGTGGCGCCGCCTGGACGCCGGTGACCTGGTGCCCCTTCCCGACGGACGCACCTATATCACCTGGGAGGTGGTGGTGCCGCGGCACACCCTGGACGTCGCCTTCTGCTATCCCTACGGCATGGATGACGTCAGGGCGTTGGTGGCCGAGACCGATGGGTACTGGCACATGGATACCATCGGCGTGAGTCAGCACGCCCGACCCCTGGTGCGTCTGAGCAACGATTACGGCCATGAGGGGGCTGACCGGCCCGGGCTTTACCTCATCGCGCGCCAGCACTCCGGCGAGACCCCGGGATCGTGGGTGCTGGATGGTTTCCTGCGCTACCTGGCGACCCTGGGGGATCAGGCCCCGCTGGTGTGGGCGATACCTCTGGCCAACATCGACGGCGTGGAAGAGGGGGATTACGGGAAGGACAACTTTCCCTATGACCTCAATCGGGCCTGGGGCCGTCCTCCCATGCGTCACGAGATCTCTGTCTATCAGCGCGATATGGCGCGTTGGCGCAACCGCTGTCGCCCGGTGTTGGGCATCGATTTCCACGCCCCTGGCGCAACCGAGCGTTCGGGGGTCTATGCCCACCTGCCGGACCCGGAGACCGATCGAGCTGCCTATGATGCTGCGTTGCCCTGGGCCGAGTGGACGAGCGCGGCGCTGAGCCCGCGTTTCGCGGCTACCGACTTCGCACGGGTTCCCCGCTATAGCTCGCGCTGGGAGACCCCTAGCTTCCGTCTCCATGGTTGGACGCGGTTGGGGATTGCCTGTATCACCTATGAGACGCCTTACGCCCTGGCGGGCGAGCTGGTCCTGACCCAGGAGCACTACCGCGAGATCGGACGGCGGATCGCCCAGGGGGTGTTGGAGGGCCTGGAGCATTATCAACATCAGCGTGGAGCGTGACCCTGGTGGGACGAACCGTGGCCTTTCCCTCACCACCTGCTACACCTGAGCGACCGCTACTCGCCATTACCATGGGCGACCCCGCCGGCATCGGACCAGAGATCGTTGTGCGGGCCCTGGCGCGGGAAGAGGTCTACGAGCACTGTCGCCCCCTGGTGGTTGGGGATCGCCGCATCCTGCAGCGGGCCATGACGTGGCCGGGCGTGCCCACTCTCACCCTGGCTCCCCTGGCGGAGCATGAGGGTTGGGTGCGTCCGGAGCGTGGCCGCTATGTGCCAGGGTGCATCGACCTGTGGGATCTGAGAAACGCTGAACCTGCGGCCTGCCCTGTGGGACAGGTGCGGGCGGCCAGTGGACGGGCCGCCGTTGCCTATGTAGAGCGGGCCTGCGACCTCTGTCTGAGGGGGGCGGCTGCGGCGATGGTGACGGCGCCGCTGAACAAGGATGCCATACACCGGGCCGGGGTTCCCTATGCCGGTCACACCGAACTGCTCAAGGCGCGCACCGGCGCGGAGCGAGTCACGATGCTGTTAGTGGGACCGACGCTGCGCGTGGTTCACGTCAGTACCCACGTCTCGCTGGCCGAGGCTATTCGGAGGGTGCGGCGCGATCGCGTGTTGGAGGTGATCCGGCTGGCGCATGAGGGGGGTGTGGCCCTGGGGGTGGACAGGCCGCGGATCGGGGTCGCGGGGTTAAACCCGCACGCCGGGGAGGGGGGGCTCTTTGGCGACCAGGAACTGCGCGAGATCACGCCGGCGGTGGAGGCCGCCCGGGCTGAGGGGTTGGATGTCTCTGACCCGCAGCCGCCGGATACGGTGTTCCTGCGCGCGGTGCGTGGCGCCTATGACGTCGTGGTGGCCATGTACCATGACCAGGGGCATATCCCCATGAAGCTGTTGGCCTTCGAGGAGGGTGTAAATGTCAGTCTGGGCCTGCCGATCATCCGCACCTCGGTGGATCACGGCACGGCGTTCGATATTGCGGGCACGGGCCGCGCCAGCGAGCGGAGCTTACTGGCAGCCATCCGCGTTGCGTTACAGATGGTCGCGGCTCGCCGGACGGCTTTGGGAGACTAGGCGCAAGTGGCACAGGGGGTGTTGATTGCCGATGACCTCAGCGGTGCCGCCGACAGCGGTGTGGCCTTTGCACGGCATGGCGCCCGTGTGGTGGTCTCGTGGGATCTGGGGGAGATGGCGGACGCGGAGGTGGTGGCTCTATCCACCGAGAGCCGGCACCGCACCCCAGAGGAGGCGCGGCAACGGGTCCTGCGGGCGCTGGACGGGCTGGCCGAACGTGACCCAGGCGGTGAGGCGCGATGGTTCTACAAAAAGATCGACTCGACCTTGCGCGGCCATCCGGGTTTGGAGTTGGCGACACTTCTGGAACGTGTAGGATACACCCGTGCGCTGGTGGCTCCGGCCTTTCCGGCACAGGGGCGGGTCACGCGTGAGGGGGTTCACTACGTGCATCGCTGTCCCCTGGCGGAGACGGTGTTCGGGTCGGAAGTGGGGGGATCACGCGTGGATGCCGTACTGGCGCGTGGGCTTCCAGCGGCCTGGCTGCGGCATATTCCCCTGGCGCGCGTGCGGGAGGGCCCCGAGGCTGTAGCTGCGGTGCTGGGCCGGCGGTCCGAGGGGCGGCAGGTTTGGATCGGCGACGCCGAGACAGACGAGGATCTGAGATGCCTGGCGCAGGCCGCCCGCGGTGTGGGCGTGCGGGTGTTCTGTGGGGCAGGGGGGCTGGCGGCGGCCCTGGCGCAGGTGTTGGCGCGTCGGGGGGGCTGGTCGTCATCGTCCGTGGCTCCCCAATCCCTACGGCGGGGCGCTGGCGCGGTCTGGGTGGTGGTAGGAAGTCGCCATCCGCAGAGCCGGCGGCAGGTGGAGGTCATGCGGGCCGCCGGGGTACCGGTTGCGGCCCCATCTTTGGATGGGCGACCACTCATGAGGGGGATGAGGGGTGGCGAGACGGACCGCGTGGTCCTGCTCAGCGCGACGGACCTGCCCTATCGGCCTGGGCAGGAGGGGGAGATCGCTGGGACACTGGCGGGGCATGTGCGGCAGGCTTTCGAAGCAGGGTCGGTGGGTGCGCTGGTGGTGACAGGGGGAGAGACGGCCATGGCGGTCTATGGGGCTTTGGGCGCGCGGGCGTTGCAGCTTGGCGGTGAGGTCGAGCCTGGCATCCCCTGGGGGGTGTTGATGGGAGGGATGGCGCATGGCCTGCCTGTGGTGACCAAAGCTGGTGGATTTGGAGATGAGGATTCGCTGGGTCGCGCAGCCCGTTTTTTCCTTTCTATCAGAGACCGCTTATGGCCAGGGTATGACGGTGGAGGTGGGGTATGAAGCTTCTGGGACGTACACAGCCGTTGGCGCATCTGCCCATCGAGCAGGCGCTTCAGCGTCTGCACAAGGTGGGCTTTGATGGGGTGGAGATCTGTCTGGAACCTGAGGGAATGAGACCCGATCAGCTCACCCCCCAGAAGATCGCTGCTGTGCGGGAACAGGTCAGGACGCTGGGCCTGCACCCGGTCTCGGTCAGTTACCACGTGGACTATGTCTACGATGACCATCTTTTCCAACTGACGCAAGAGGCGATCCGGCTGACGCCGGAGTTTGGGTCCAGCCTCTTTGTCTTCTCTGGTCCGCCGCAGCGCACCGGCACCTGGGAGGAGTGGAGACAGATGGTACAGCGTACCAAGGTGCTGGCCCGGCTGGCGGAGGTGTATGGGGTGGTGCTGGCGGAGGAGTTCGAGCCGGGGTTCGTGGTCGGCTCGACGGCGGCGACCCTGAGACTGATGCAGGAGGTCGCCTCACCGGCCTTGATGGTCAACCTCGATCTGGGACACGTCTTCCTTTGCGACCCGGATCCCCTGGCCGCCATCTACCGCATCGGGCGTTTCACCGTCCATTGTCACATCGAAAACATGGCGGTCGGTGTGCACGACCATCTCTTGCCTCAGGAGGGGGACATTGATCTGTTGAAGTACCTGGAGGCACTGGACGACGTGGGATATGACGGACCTCTCTCCCTGGATCTGTATAAGTATGACTATGAGGCCGTCGCGCCCGCGGCGATCGCGTGTCTGCGCGGATGGCTCAATCAGATTGAGAGCAGGAGGACGTGATGCACGGTAGGGCAGCCTGTTACGAGGAGTTGCGAGCGTATTGTGAGACGGTGCCGCTGGTGGATTGTCACGACCATTCGGGCACCTGCGGGCCGAAGTACGAGGATCCTATCCAGGTGGTGATCGCCGGCTACTTCCACAGCGATATCCAGAGCGCCTCCTCCGATGAGGATATGGCGCTCCTGGAGGACAAAGAACGTCCGCTGGAGGAGCGCTGGCCGGTGCTGGAACGGGCCTGGCGTCGCACCTGTCACACTGGCTATGCTCAGGTAACGCGCCGGGTGCTCCAGCACTTCTACGGCGAGTCGGAGCTGACGCTAGACGCGCTGCGCCGGATGAGTGAGCGGCTGCTGGATCTGAGCGACCAGGCGCGCTTCGAGCAGATCCTGGACGAGGCGCACATCGTGGGGCGGATATTGGACATCTGGCCCGACGTCCGCAAGGTGTTGGACGGTTCCCTGGAGCTGACGCCGCGCGGCTATCTGGCGATCTCCCTGCCCAGCTACCATAATATCCGCAGCTATGATGACGTGCAGCAGCGTGTAGCGCCTCTAGGGCGTCGGGTGACCTCATTGGACGAATATCTGGAGGCCTGTTGGGAGATCTTTAAGGGGCATAAGGCGTTTGGGGCCGTGACGTTCAAGGATCAGTCCGCCTACACGCGCACCCTGGAGTACGACAACCCCACCCGCGCGGAGGCGGAGGCCGTCTTCAACTGGTTCATGGCGGACCCCCGACGCTCGGCGGCCTATCCGGATGGGGTGAAGCCGCTGGATGATTACCTCTTCCATGCCTTCATGCGCATGGCGCGTGATCTGGAGCTGCCGGTGCAGATCCACACCGGGCACATGGCGGGCATCCGCAACGAGATCACTAAGACCAACGCCGTGGGGCTGACACGCCTTGTCGAGATGCATCGTGACGTGCGTTTCGATCTGTTTCACGCCAACTGGCCCTATGGCGGGGAGTTGCTCTTCCTGGGCAAGAACTACCCCAATGTCACGTTGGATTTCTGCTGGGCCAACATCATCGACCCCTTCTACTGCCAACAGCTCTTCAAGCAGGCTCTGACCTCGGTGCCCCACGGCAAGATCCACGGCTACGGCTCAGACTTCGGGGGGAGTGTGGACCGCGCCTGGGCACATGCGCAGATTGCGCGTGACAATATCGCCATCGCCCTCTCCGATATGGTCGAGATAGGGTACCTGGATCTGGACGAGGCCAAGGAGGTAGCTTATGCCTGGCTCTTTGGCAATGCAAACGCCTTCTTCGGGTTGGGCCTGTCCGATCCCGGCGGATCGTAGCCAGACTGTGCGGATGGGTGAGGCGTGATGCGCATCCTGATCGTGGACGACAGCGCTCTATTCCGGCGGATGCTCCGCCGGCTTCTGGAGACGGTGGGCTACCAGGTCGTGGGCGAGGCGCAGGATGGCAATGAGGCGATCCAACTTGTGAGGGAGCAACAACCAGACGTGGTGCTGTTAGACGTGGAGATGCCAGATATGGATGGGATCGAGACGGCCCGCCAGATCCAGAAAGTGCGCCTGACGTGCGTGGTGTTTCTGACAGCGTATGACACGGAGGACCTGCTGGCGGGCGCCCGCGACACCGGGGTCATGGCCTATCTGGTGAAGCCGGTCGACGGGCAGACACTGCGGCGCACCCTCACGCTGGCGCGGGCGAGGTTCGAGGATTGGATTGCCCTGCGCAGGGCCAATAAAGAGCTGGCCCAACGCAACGCGGAATTGAAGGAGGCGCTTGAGACAATCCGGACCCTGCGGGGGCTGCTTCCGATCTGCGCCTGGTGTGGGCGCAAGATCCAGCAAGAGGATGGCACCTGGGTCGAGCTGGAATCCTATGTGGAGGCCCACACCGAGGTGGAGTTCACCCACGGTATCTGCCCAGACTGCCTTGCTCGACTGCACAGGCGTGAGGAGGACCCCACCAACCACTGAACGTGAGAGGTGATCCTCCGTTGCCCGGTGAGAGATGGGAGCGGATGCTGCACTTTCCCAACGGCCGGAGCCGGGCGGACGGGGGATATCGCATTAGGGAAGTGATGGGGGATGGGTGAAAATCGTGTCTGATCATAAGGAGGAACTTTCATGCCAGTATCGTTAGCACAGGCGTTGTCCGAGTTTGAGCAGACCACGGGGATGGCAGAGGCGCAACTGGCCGAGCGCCTGACCCGCATCCGGGCGGAGCTGCGCTTCGCCGCGCAACTGGTGGAGGCCCACCCAGAGCAGCGCCAGGCGTGGCAGCCGCAGGTGATCGAGGCCACTCGTCTTCTGGCTGCGGGGCTCCAGCGCCCCATCGTCGATGTGGAGGGCCTGACGGCCGAGGCGGAGGCCCTGTTGAGCCCTCTGGGAGAGGCGGCCAAGCGCTACAGCCTGCGCTGTGTCGCCCACGCTCACAGCGATATGAACTGGCAGTGGGCCTGGCCCGAGACGGTGGCCCTGCTGCAGGATACGTTTCAGACCATGCTGCGCCTGATGGAGGAGTTCCCCCAGTTCATCTTCTCCCAGAGTCAGGCGTCGGCCTACGCTGCGATGGAGAAGTACGATCCGGCCACCTTCGCTCAGATCCAGCAGCGGGTGGCGGAGGGGCGTTGGGAGGTCATGGCCAGCCAATGGGTGGAGGGGGACAAGAACCTGGCCAATGGGGAGAGCATCAGCCGTCATCTGCTCTACACCCGCGCCTATTTCGCCGACCGCTTTGGGCTGACCCCGGAGGATGTCCCCATCGACTTCGAGCCCGACACCTTCGGCCATCCTGCCACCCTGCCCACCATCCTGGCGCGGGGAGGGGTGAAGTACTACTATCACTGCCGCGGCAGCCGCGGTCCCCATCTCTACTGGTGGTTGGGGCGCGATGGCTCCCGTCTGTTGGTGCTGAACGATATCCAATGGTACATGCACTTCAACAGGGCATGGACCGCGGTGGAGGTGACGTCCGCAATCGCCGATCCGCTGCTGGACTTCTGTCAGGCCACCGGCCTGACCTGCATGCCGGTGCTTTACGGTGTGGGTGACCACGGGGGCGGGCCGACGCGCTGCGACATTCATCGGTTGCTGGCGATGGCCACCTGGCCCATCTACCCGCGCATTGAGTTCTCCACCCTGCGGGCGTTCTTCGAGACGGCGGAGGCCCAGGCGCACGACCTGCCGGAGATCACCGGGGAGCGCAATTTCGTCTTCACCGGCTGCTATACCTCCCAGGCGCGCCAGAAGGAGGCCAACCGTCACGGCGAGAATCTGCTGATGACGGCGGAGGCCGCGGCGGTGCTGGGGGAGCAACTGGCCGAGGTGCCCTATCCCCAGGCGAACCTCAAGCAGGCGTGGCGCTACCTGCTTTTCAGCCAGTTCCATGACATTCTGCCTGGCTCAGGGGTGCGTGCCACCCGCCACTACACGTTGGGACAGGCCCAGGAGATGCAGGCCGCGGCCGGCGCTGCGCGCACCAACGCCCTGCGTGCTCTGGCCCGCCTGGTGGACACCGAGGCTCTGCGGCGCGGGTTTGAGCGGGACGATGCGCTGCGCCGTTACAAGGATGAGCAGGAGGCGAATCGTGCCATGGGCGCGGGAGTGGGCGCTGGGACGGGTCAGGGCGGCGAGTCCGCCTTTGGCGTGACGCGCACCAGCGATCGTGCTTATCTGGTGTTCAATCCCCTGCCCTATGAGCGCCATGAGATCGTGCGGGCCAGGCTGTGGGACACGCAGCTTGACTCCGCCATGCTGGTGGTGAGCGCGGAGGGGATGGCACCGCAGCCCGTGCAGGTGATGGGCACGGGGCATCACGCGGGTCATCGTTATCTCGAGGTGGCCTTCCCGGTGACGGTGCCCGCGTTGGGCTATCGCGTGGTGTGCGTCTCCGACCGACGCCTGGAGTTCGGGCTGCCTGCTCCCGCCGAACGCAGCCTGTGGGATGGCGTAAGCGGGGCGGCACGCGTACAGCCGCGACGCGCCTATACCATGGCCAACGAGTTCCTGACGGTGACCCTGGAGCCAGCCTCGGGAAGTGTGGTGAGCCTGGTTGACAAGCGCACGGGACGGGAGTTCGTGCCGCGCGGGGCGCGATTGGGGGTCCTGCAATACGCGCTGGAGGCCTTTGAGGGCATGTCGGCGTGGACCATCGGCACCTTCAAGGAACGCCGAGAGTTGGTGGAGGGCGGCACGCTGATCCAGTTGGCAGCGGGCCCTTATGTCCAGGCCTGGCGGTGGTCCCGCCAGCTTGGTCAGACGACGCTGCAGCTCGATATCATGGTGCAGGCGGGCAAGCCCCAGCTCGACTTCAGGCTGCGGGTGGATTGGCGGGAGGTGGGGGACCGTCAGCGCGGGATCCCCAACCTCAGCGTGCGCTTCCCGCTGGCGATCGAGGCGCCGCGTGCTCTCTACGAGGTCCCCTACGGTGCGTTGGAGCGCGACCTCTACCAGGGTGAGGAGGTGCCGGCGCTACGCTGGGCCGATCTCTCGGATCGCAGTGGCTATGGCGCGACCCTGGTCAACACATCCAAGTACGGCTTCAGCGTTGCGGGCACCACGCTCCAGATGACCCTGCTGCGGGCCAGCCTGGACCCCGACCCCCTGCCCGATCTGGGGGACCATGAGATCGCCTACGCCCTGGTGCCCCACGGTCCCGAGTGGCGCATCGGTGACATGATGCGCGCCGGCGAGGAGGCGAACCTCCCGCTGGTGGTGACCAGTTGCGACTTCCACAGGGGGCCATTGCCTACGGTGCAGGCCTTTGTCTCGCTGTCGCCCGGCAATGTGCGTCTGGGCTCGCTCAAGCGCGCCGAGTCCGGTGAGGGCTTCGTGTTGCGCCTGGTGGAGACCGAGGGCCTGGGCGCGGAGGCCGTGGTAGACCTGGCCCCGGCTCTGGTGGGTGAGGGGGCCACGGCGGTGGCGGTGGATACCCTGGAGCGCCCGCTGTCCGATGGCCTGGTGAAGCTCGAGGGTCGGCGGCTGACGGTTGCGATGCGCCCCTACGCCATTCAGTCTGTGTGGGTGCGTCCATGAGAGCACGGGCTGCCTGGGCTTCGCTGACTTAGGTTCTGGGGATGAGCAACACCATGCGGGCTACAGACGGTGACCGGCACGATCGGTCGCTGCGCAACGTATTGGCCCTGCTGGGCGATTTCATCTTCTTCTCGCTGGGGTTTGCCTTCTATGACCCGCTGATCGTGGTGCCGGCTTTCGTCAACGAGGCTACGGGCTCGCAGGTCCTGGTGGGGGCCCTGGCCACGATCCGCGCCCTGATGACCACCCTGCCGCAGGTTTGGGTGGCCAGCGTGCTGGAGACACGTCCGCGCATGAAGCCAGTGCTCATCGCCTCCAGCCTGATGGGTCGGCTCCCAATCCTGTTGCTGGTGGGCGCGGTGCTGTGGTGGGCGGAGAGCCGCCCCATGCTGACGATGGCGGTTCTGGCGCTGTCGGTGATGCTCTTCTTCGCCTCCGAGGGTCTGAACGGGGTGACCTGGCCTGCCCTGGTGGGGAAGGTGGTGCCGGAGGGCTTCCGGGGGCGTTTCTTCGGGCTGGGGCAGTTGCTCTCCAGCGGGGGTGCTATGGCGGCGGGGTATGCGGTCAACTATCTCCTGAACCTGCAGGGGGTGACCTGGACGGTGCGATGGGCGCTGGTCTTCTCTGCCGCCTTCGTCTGGCTGATGATGTCCGTGCTGAGCATGCTCATCATCCGTGAGGCTCCCCAGCCGCCGGTGGCCGAGCGCGTGGATATCAGGCGCAGCCTGCGGGCTATGCGAGAGTATCTGCGCGAGGACCCGCGGCTGCGGCGCCTGATCGTGGTGCAGGTGGTGACCTTCACGGCCTCGGCGCCGTTCACCTTCGTGGTCGTGCGGGCCGGGCAGGTGTTGGCGGAGAGCCAGGCCCGGGTGGGCACCTTCCTGGTGTTGCAGAGCGTGGGTAGTGCGGTGGCTGCTATGTTGGGCGGTTTCCTGGTAGACCATGTGGGAAGCTGGGCGGCGCTGCGCGTCGCCTCGGCCCTGGAGGTGGTGGCGCTTGCGACGGTGACGCTGGCCGGGATAGGGATCTATCCCCTGGTGGGCTATGGCCTGGCCTTCTTCCTGATCGGCTACATCAACAGCAGCCTGTGGTGGAGCTTCAGCGTCTACCTGCTGGAGATCGCGCCGGAGGCGCGACGCCCCGCCTATCTGGCGGCCACTGGCATCCTGGTGAGCGTCACGGCGTTCAACTCGCTCATCGTCGGCGCTCTGCTCTCCCACGTGGTAGCCGAGGCCATCTTCGCCGGGGCTGCCCTGCTGGCCCTCGTGGGGCTGAGGTTGGCCTGGGGGCTGCGTGTTGACTCGTCGCATGTGCCGCGTGGCTCCGCTGCGGCGTGATCGCGCACGGGGTGACTCTAGGGGGGGAGTAAGGATGGCTTTCGAGAGACACTATGACGTGGCTGTGGTCGGCGCCGGGGTGGCGGGTGTGGCGGCGGCGCTGCAGTGTGCCCGCAGTGGGCTGCGCACGGCCCTGGTGGAGAAGACCGTCCTCCTGGGCGGGTTGGCGACGACCGGCCTGGTCAATATCTACCTTCCGCTGTGCGATGGTCTGGGTCATCAGGTGATCTTTGGGATCGCTGAGGAGTTGCTGTGGGCCAGCCTCCGCTACGGCCCGGGGGCAGTGCCCGCGATCTGGACCGGGGATGCGCCGCGCCCTGAGATCGGGCAGCCGATGCCACGTCTCCAGGCGGCTTTCTCACCCGCAGCCTTCGCCCTGGCGTTGGACGAGGTGGTGCTGGAGGCCGGTGTCGAGCCCTGGCTGGACACGCTGGTCACCCGGCCGCTGTTGGAGGGGGACCGGGTCGTGGGTCTGGAAGTGGAGAACAAGAGCGGTCGGGGCGTTCTGTACGCCACGTGCGTGGTGGATGCGACGGGGGACGCTGATGTCGCTGCGCGTGCTGGCGCACCCTGCGTGGCTGGCGAGAACTGGCTATCCCTCTGGGCGCTGGAGCGAGTACCGGGGCCGGAGGGGGCGGAGGTGGCCATGGTGCGGGTGGGAGCCGATGCCATGGGGAGCGGACATCCGGACAACCATCCCATCTATCATGGCATTGACGGCCGCCAGGTGACGGACTTTGTGTTGGCTGGCCGGGCGTTGCTACGTGCGCGCTATCGAGCACAGTTGGCGGAGGATCCCGAGGCCCGGGCGCGGGTTTTCCCGGTTACGCTGCCTGCTATGGCGCAGTTCCGCACCACGCGGCGCATTGAGGGACGCGAGAGCCTGCGGGCCGACGCTGTGGACCGTCCGCATCCCCATGCGGTGGGGGTGATGCCGGACTGGCGGCGGGCAGGCCCACTGTGGGAGGTGCCGTATGGTGCGCTCGTGCCCCGCCAGGTGCGCGGCCTGCTTGTTGCGGGGCGCTGCATCGCGGCTGAGGGTGATGCGTGGGAGGTGGCACGTGTTATCCCCACAGCCGCCCTGACGGGACAGCTCGCGGGGATCGCCGCCGGCCTTGCGCTGAGCCAGGGGAGTACGCCCGACGCACTGCCGGTGCCGATGGTGCAGGAGGCAGTCCGTCAGAATGGCCTCCCGTGTCATATCGCTGAGGTGCGGCGTGACATAGGGTAGAGATCGCGCATACTTGTGCTGTGGAATCTATCGGGGCCGCCCGGCTCTCCCCGGGCGGCCCATGTACGCTACAAAACCTGGAGGTCTGTTGATGCGTGGAGACATGCACGATGCATCCCATCGTCGTCTTGTCGTACGGTACATAGCAGCGGCCTTTCTCTTCCTGGCGTCGTTGTACGTCTATGTACCGACCCTGTCCGTCTACGTGGCGACGAAGACGGGGAACCTGGCTGTCGTCGGTATTGTCCTCTCGATGTACGGCCTGTGGCAGGCGGTGGTGCGTCTGCCCGTGGGCATCATGGCCGACCGGGCAGGCCGCCGCAAGCCCTTTATCATCGCTGGTTTCCTCTTTTCCGCCCTGGGCGCGCTGACGATGGGGCTGGCTCACAACACGGCGGGCCTGGCTCTGGGACGGGCGTTCACCGGCTTTGCGGCTGGGGCCTGGGTGCTGCTGGTGGTGGGCTTCAGCAGTCTCTTCCCACCGGAGGAGGCCGTACGTGCTTCGGGTATTGTATCCGCCGTGAGCGCCGTCGCGCGCATGCTCGCCACCAGCGTGACCGGCACCCTCAACTCGTTGGGAGGCTATACGCTCTCCTTCATGGTGGCGATGGGTATTGCCCTGTTGGGGGTTGTGGTGATGCTGTCGGTGGACGAGAAACGCGTCGCTTCGCGGTCACGGTCGCTGAGCGAGATCGGCGCTCTGATCACGCGGCGCGATGTACTGCTGCCGGCACTGTTGGGGACGGTCTCTCTCTATGCCATCTGGTCCTCTACTTTCGGCTTTACACCCAACCTGGCCAAGGGCCTGGGGGCCAGCGACGTGGTCCTCAGTGTGCTCACCAGCCTCAATGTGGGGGTGGTGATGGTGGCAAACCTGACGATGACGGTGGTCTCGCGCCGGGTGAGCGAGCGGACGCTGGTGGGGCTCAGTTTCGTGTGCGTGGGGCTGGGTATGGGGGTGCTGGCCCTGGCGCGCAGCATCCCTCATGTCTTCGTGGGTCAGGTGTTGATGGGGCTGGCCAGCGGGATCGGCTACCCGGTGCTGATGGGCCTGAGCATCCGCTATGTGGAAGAGGAGCAGCGCGCGACGGCCATGGGGCTCTTCCAGGCGGTCTATGCCATTGGGATGTTCTCCGGCCCCTGGCTGAGCGGCGTTTTGGCCGACGGCGTGGGCATCCAGCCGATGTTTGCCATGACAGGCGCCGTCTGCCTTGTGCTGGGGCTGATTGGGGCCAGAATGTTAGAGGTGCGTGTGGAGTCACAACAGGAGGTGTGCTATGCGGATTAAGCAATCGGTGTGCTACCCCATGGTGAAGCCCCCAGACGTGCCGCTGGAGGCCTTTTTTGCCCGGGTGGCCGAGCTGGGATTCGCGGCCATCGAGCTCTGGAAGCGCGACGAGACCTTCCCGCAGGTGGTTGAGTTGGCCCGCCGCTATGGCCTGGCCATCGCCACCATGGGGGGCCACGACAGCCTGGGGGTGGGTCTGAACGACCCGACCCAGCACGACCGCATCGAGCGAGAGCTGCGCGAATCCATCGACATCGCCGCTGAGGTGGGGATCCCCGGCCTGATCTGTTTCAGTGGCAACCGGCGGCCGGGCGTCACCGAGGAGGAGGCCATCGCATACACGGTGCAGGGGCTGCAGCGCATCGCCCCCTATGCGGAAGCCAGGGGTGTGAACCTGAACATGGAGCTGCTTAACAGCAAGGTGGATCATCCCGGCTACCAGTGCGATCATAGCGCCTGGGGGTTGGAGGTCTGTCGCCGCGTAAACAGCCCCAATGTGAAGCTGCTCTACGATATCTACCACATGCAGATCATGGAGGGCAATATCATCAGCACGATCCGTGACAACATCCAGTGGATCGGGCATTTCCATACGGCAGGGGTGCCGGGCCGCCGCGACTTCGACGACACCCAGGAGCTCAACTACGCCGGCATCTGCCGGGCCATCGCCGAGACCGATTATGCCTTCTATGTGGGGCACGAGTTCAGACCCAAGGGCGAGGTCTACGAGGCCCTGGCCCGGGCTTTCGCGATCTGTGATCAGGGTTGAGCCAATGGAGGAGGCTGAAGAGATGACAGAGTTTCCGCGTACGACGGTGGGAGGCGTGTCGTTGCCGCGCCTGCTGGTGGGGACGAATTGGTTCCTGGGCTACTCGCATACCAGTGCGGCCAAGGACCAGTTCATCAAGACGTATCAGGTACGTGACCGCGTGGTCGAGGTCCTGCTGGCCTTCCTGGAGTACGGGGTGGACGCGGTGATGGGGCCTATGTCCGATAAGCTGGAGGAGGCAATTCAGGAGGCGGAACAGCGCAGCGGCCAGCCCATCATTCGCATCATCACACCCCACTTCAACATCCTGCCCGGCGGCCCGCCGGAGATGGAGCCGGAGCGGGTCTTCGATCAGTGCAAGGCCATGCACGCCACGTTCTGCATGCCGCATCAGTGTATGACCGATGCGCTGGTGGACCGGATGTATCGCAAGATCCGCGACATCGACAGGTACACCAGGATGATCCGTGAGCGGGGGATGATCCCCGGCCTCTCCACGCACATGCCGGAGACGATTGTGTACGCGGACGAGACCGGCGCGGATGTGGAGACCTATATCCAGCTCTACAACGCAGCGGGCTTCCTGATGCAGGTGGAGGCCGACTGGGTGATGCGGATTATCCAGAACGCCAGGAAGCCGGTGATGACCATCAAGCCACTGGCGGCGGGCCGCCTGTTGCCGGTGGTGGGCCTGGCCTTTGTGTGGAACACCATCCGCGACTGCGATATGGTGACCATCGGGACGACCACGCCGGCCGAGGCCCGAGAGGTGGTGGAGATCTCGCTGGACCTGCTGGCCCGGCGGCTGCCTGAACACGAGCTGCAGCGCACGCGCAGCAAGAGCTCGCTGACGTAGTAGGGGCATGGCGGTGCCGTGCCCTACCCACGTCTGAGGCAACCGTCCCCGCCAGGATGACCCGTTGTAGGGGCACGGTGCTGCCGTGCCCTTACTACCATAGGGAGGCTGGGTGCATCGCCATCACCGTCGTTCCATTCGCCTGAAGGCA
>CAZHBB010000064.1:1913-16985 GCA_964530185.1 uncultured Anaerolineales bacterium | reverse complement strand
GCCAGACATTGTGCGGGCTCCCTGACCCCTTGCCCCAACGGTTCACCGCTGCGTCCTGCTCTGTTGTCCCGACATTCATGTATGGTATAATTTGTGTTGTATGCGGGTGTTGCTTAATGGTAGAGCCTTGGCCTTCCAAGCCAATGATACGGGTTCGATTCCCGTCGCCCGCTCTGAGATGGGCTCATAGCTCAACGGTTAGAGCAGCCGGCTCATAACCGGTCGGTTCCAGGTTCGAATCCTGGTGGGCCCACATATTGTTTCCCCATAGTCACCCCCATCAAACCATGCCCGGCCGCAAGCTATGTCAGATTGGAGGCGCAAGAGCCCCCTCCGACCACTACAACGACCCCTTACACAGCATGGGAGGAGAGGCGTAGGTATCCACAATCCCCTCGGCCCGACGGGCATCCTGCGGCCGAACCGGCGAATCCTTCACCACTGGATCGTGGTTGGGACAGCGCGCAGTCGGGCGCCATCGGGCGCTTTCATCTCTTTTACTTCAATAGCGAACTGTTACCTACCCAGTGGTGGCGAGTTGACAGAGCCCAAGGTTCGATTAGGATTTTCTATCAGGGTTGACCAGGGTAATCTCTCTGTGATCCACGGTCATCAAGCCCGGCATAGGAGGACACGAACCACTAATTGTGGTTCGTTCTCTTTGCCGGAGATATGTCAGGCAGAACGTCCCCGAATGGGGTCATGACCCTGCCGGGAGCTCAATTGGCCCTAAACTTTAGCAGGAGAGAATAAGAGAAATGAGGGAACCGCATCTGATTGCACCGTATGGTGGCAAGTTGGTCAATCTGGTGGCCCCTGAAGAGGCACGGGAGGAGCTGATGGCGCGAGCCAGTCAGTACCCAACGGTCCAAATCACGGACCGTAACCTGTGTGACCTGGAACTGCTGGCAGTCGGTGGTTTCTCACCGCTTGATCGTTTCATGGGAAAGGCGGACTATCAACGAGTGTTGACGGAGATGCGTCTGGCTGATGGGACACTCTTCCCCATTCCTATCACACTCACCATCAGCAAGGAGGATCTGCCATCCCGAGGCGACTGGGTGACGCTGTGCGATGCGCGCAATTATGTGATCGCCATCATGCGGCTGGAGGAGGTCTACCGGTGGGACCCTGTGCGGGAGGCCCGTCTGGTTCTGGGAACAACGGACTCCAGGCATCCATTGGTCTCGGAGATGGAGAGATGGGGTGACCTGTGTGTCTCCGGCGAGCTCACTGTGATCAATCTACCTCAATATTATGATTTCATCGAGTTACGTCGCACCCCTGCACAGGTGCGGGCGGAGCTCGCCAGGCTGGGAAATGAGACTGTGGTGGCCTTCCAGACGCGCAACCCGATGCATCGTGTGCACGAGGCACTGACGAAGCGGGCGGTGGAGCGGGTTGGTGGGAGTCTGCTGATTCATCCAGTTGTAGGGCTGACTAAACCCGGCGACGTCGACCATTATACGCGCGTGCGTGTATACAAGGTGTTGGTGGATAAGTACTACGAGGGGTACGACGTCGTATTGAGCCTCCTGCCGCTGGCCATGCGCATGGCAGGGCCGCGTGAGGCGTTGTGGCATGCCCTCATCCGCCGTAACTACGGCGCCACCCACTTCATCATTGGACGGGACCACGCAGGTCCTGGTAAGGACAGTGCGGGACGTCCGTTCTATGGCCCGTATGAGGCCCAGCAGATGTTGGAACAGTATCAAGAGGAGTTGGGAGTCAAACCGGTGGCCTTCCAGGAATTGGTCTACGTTGATAGCCTGGACGACTATCTCCCGCGAGAGGAGGCGCCGGAAGGGGCACGCACGCTGTACATCTCAGGCACTGAGGTGCGTGAGGAGTATTTGGCCGAGGGGAAGCCTCTGCCCACCTGGTTCACACGTCCTGAGACAGCGGAGATCTTGCGTGACGCCTACCCACCCCGCCATAAACAGGGACTGTGTATCTGGTTCACAGGCTTGAGCGGCGCGGGGAAGTCGACCATCGCAAACGCTCTGCTTCCCATGTTGATGGAACGCGGGCGCCAAGCCACAGTGCTGGATGGTGACGTGGTGCGGACACACCTGTCCAAGGGTCTGGGATTCAGCAAGGAGGACCGCGACACGAACATTCGCCGCATTGGCTTTGTGGCTGGCGAGATCGTGCGCCACAATGGTACTGTGGTCTGCGCAGCCATCAGCCCTTATCGCAGCACCCGCGACGAGGCGCGCAAGATGGTGGGGGCTGACCGCTTCGTTGAGGTCTATGTTGATACGCCTTTGGAGGTCTGTGAGCAACGAGACGTGAAAGGGCTCTACGCACGGGCCCGTCGAGGCGAGATCAAGGGGTTCACCGGCATCGACGACCCCTATGAGCCCCCCGTAAACCCCGAGATTGTGTTGCATACTGTAGGGCACACACCCGAGGAGAATGCCCGGACGATTATCGCCTACCTGGAGGAACAAGGGTTCCTCAACCACGTGTAAATAGGTGTGAGAGGCAGGAGTAGTACGCCATGCGATTCCTTGATCGGTTTCTAAACCGCAAGCAGCGGCCCATCATTGTGGTGTCAGGATTGCCGCGCTCGGGCACCTCCATGATGATGCGGATGCTCGAGAGGGGAGGCGTGCCACTCCTCACTGATGGAGTACGGACCGCCAACGAGGACAACCCCAAAGGGTACTACGAGTTCGAGCGCGTCAAGAAGCTCCCCCAAGGCGATTACGGGTGGCTGCCTGAGGCTCAGGGGAAAGCGGTTAAGATCATCGCGACATTGCTGAAGCATCTTCCGGAGACGTACACCTATCGAGTCCTCTTCATGCGTCGGAATATGGAAGAGGTGCTGGCCTCCCAACGCCAGATGCTGATCCGACGTGGCAAGGCCCCGGACTCCATGGACGAGGAACAACTGGCCAAGTCGTTCGCCAAACATGTCGCGGAGGTGAAGGCGTGGTTGGCGACCCGCCCCAATTTCCGCTGTCTGGATGTAGATTATAATACCATGGTGGTCGACCCAATGCCCCAGTTACGGCATATCCAGGCTTTCCTTGACCTGCCATTGGACCTGGCCGCGATGGCGGCGGAGGTAGATCCAACACTTTATCGACAACGTCGAGTGGCGACGTCGTCGATGGAATCACCATCTTGAAAGGGGTTTCATCCATGAAACGTGCTTTGGTCTGTGGCGCAGGCGGGTTCATCGGTGGTCATCTTGTCTCCAAGCTCAAACGAGAGGGCTACTGGGTCCGGGGGGTGGACATCAAAGAGCATGAGTTTCGCACGTTGGAGGCCGATGAGTTCCTCAAGTTAGACCTGCGTCACCCAGAAAATTGTTGGGAAGCTCTGACCATCAACGGCGGCACGTTTGATGAGGTTTATCAATTGGCCGCCGATATGGGCGGGATGGGATTCATCCACACGGCTGAGTGCGACATCATGCACAACAGCGCGTTGATCAACATCCACATGATCGACACCGCAGTGAAAGCTGGCGTGCCCCGCTATTTCTTCTCCTCCTCAGCTTGCGTCTACCCAGACATGAAGCCTGGGGATCCGGAGATGACCGAGGATCAAGTACTGCCCGCCCATCCTGACAATGAATATGGCTGGGAGAAACTCTACGCCGAGCGAATGGCACAGGCCTATGCACGCCACTACCCCATTGAGGTGCGGGTCGCACGTTTCCAGAACTGCTATGGCCCGTATGGGACCTGGCGGGGCGGACGGGAGAAGGCTCCAGCAGCGATCTGCCGCAAGGTCGCGATGGCCCCCGAGGGCGGCGAGATTGAGGTCTGGGGCGACGGCACAGCGATCCGAGGCTTCACGTATGTGGACGACCTGGTCGACGGGATCTATATGCTGATGCAGTCTGACCTGCGCGAGTCCGCCAACATTGGCACCGACGAGTATGTCACGGTCAACGAGCTGGTGCAGACCGTGATCGACGTCGCCGGCAAGACTCTACGCATCCGGCATGTGGAGGGCCCAGTAGGCGTCCAGGCCCGAAACTTCAATAAAGACCGGATGAAATCGCTCGGATGGCGGGCACGGGTTTCCCTGCGCGAGGGCATCGAGCGCACCTATCCCTGGATCGCCGAGCAGGTGCGTAAGGCCTACGGCATCGGGTGATGCTTTAAGTCTCACAGCGAAATCTCCGGCGCTCTGTCTGATGCTTGAACGGAATCTCTTGGACACTCTGCGGGCGAAGTTGAAAGTGCTGTCAGGCTGTGCTGACAACGAGATCAGGGTCATCCGCTCTCCCCTGCGGATTTCGCCCTTGGGGGCCCATGTGGACCATCAGGACGGACTGGTGACTGGCATGGCCTTGGACCGTGCGATTTACCTCGCCTTTGTGCCACGCGCGGACACACAGGTACATGTCGAGAGTCTGAACTTCCCAGGCAGGGTCTCCTTTGATCTGGAGGACATCCCGCCTGCTGTAACCGGTGATTGGGGGAACTACGCCCGAGGGGCGGCTCAGGCTCTGCTCAACACCTGGCACATTACACACGGGATAGATGCTGTGGTGGGCGGCTCCATGCCAGTCGGGGGACTGAGTTCCTCTGCCGCGGTGGGCGTGGCTTATCTGCTGGCGCTTGAGCTCGCCAACGAGTTAGAGCTTCCGGCTGAGGAGAACATCAAGCTGGACCGCTATATCGAGAACGTCTACCTGGGCCTGAGGAATGGGGTTCTTGACCAATCGATTATTCTACTCAGCGCGCCAGACTGCCTCACCTTCTTGGACTGCCACACGATGGAGGTAGAGCGCGTGCCCATGATCACCAAAACGGCCAACTATGACATTCTGGTCGTCTACTCGGGTGTGGCGAAAGCTTTAGTGGGCACCGACTACAACAATCGGGTGGCCGAATGCCAAGCCGCTGCCGGGCTCTTGCTGGATTGGGCCGGTATACCAAGCGCCAACGGTGACTCGCGCCTGCGTTTGGTCCCTGAAGAGGTCTATGCAACGTATGGCTCTCGCCTACCAGCCCCCCTGAATCGGCGCGCCCGACACTATTTCACCGAGCTCCAGCGTGTCCGTGAGGGGGTTGAGGCCTGGCGACGGGGTGATCTTGTACGATTCGGGGCTCTCATGCGGGCTTCAGGTGCAAGCTCGGTGCATAACTATGAGTCGGGCAGTCCCCATCTGACCACGCTGTATGAGATCCTATGTGAGTGTCCGGGAGTCTATGGCGCCCGGTTCAGTGGCGGTGGTTTCCGTGGTTCCTGCATTGCACTTAGCGATCCAGCATACCGTGAGGAGATCCAGCGCTTCGTTGGAATCCACTATCCAGCGAAGCATCCGGATATTGCAGGCCGCTACAGCGTCCACTTCTGCACGAGCGGTGAGGCTGCCGGTCTGCTTGCCTAGCTCCCTGATCCAAGGATCAGGCAATCTCCTTCTGTGGGACACGTGAGGCGTCATGTCGCGACAGCGTTTCAATGTTGGGAGCGTATTGAGGTGGCTTTGGCCTCTTTACGTACTCCTCATGGGCGTGGGGATCTACCTGCTCACTCTTGACGCAGCACCGGCCGTGTTGTCCTGGGAGACGGCCAGCGAAGTTGACACAGCAGGGTTCAACATCTACCGCACTGAAGTCCCCCGCTCTGAACCTGAAATGGAGCCTTCCTGGGTGCGGGTAAACCCAACGATCATCCCCGCGAAGGGTTCAGAGGTCGCTGGTGCGATGTACCGTTTCGAGGATAAGGATGTGGTGCCGGGCCGACGCTATCGCTATCAGATCGAAGAGGTCGAATGGGACGGCACACTCATCAGATATCCTCAGGTGGTCGAGTTGCGTGCTGGATTACCGCGCATTGTGACAAGGGTTGAAGGAATAGGGCTGCTCGTCTTGGGCGCTATCCTTCTTGCATGGCATGTCAGCCGAGGGGCATCCTGGCACTCCTATGATGAAAACAATAGTCCTCAAGGTCAATCCCAGGCACCCTGATCCGGTGTCCATCGCCAGAGCCGCGGCTATCATCCGGCGGGGTGGTCTGGTAGCTTTCCCCACCGAGACCGTCTATGGCCTGGGGGCTGACGCTTTGAACGCCCAAGCCGTGTTGGGGATATTCCACGCCAAAGAGCGTCCCGCTCATGATCCCCTCATCGTCCACATCGCCGACCCAGAACAACTGAGGGAGATCGCGGTGCAGATTCCTGAAGTTGCCTGGACCCTGGCTCGGGAGTTCTGGCCCGGCCCACTGACACTCGTGCTTTACAAGGCGCCTCAGGTGCCGTCGGAGGTGACCGCTGGCGGTGACACAGTCGCGGTGCGACTGCCGGCCCATCCAGTGGCACAGGCCCTGATCAGGCAGGCTGGCACCCCGATCGCCGCACCAAGTGCTAACCGTTTCGGACACGTGAGCCCCACGCGGGCAGAGCATGTCCTGAGGGATCTGGGAGGCCGCATTGACCTGATCCTCGATGGTGGAAGCACGCCAGTGGGCGTCGAGTCCACAGTTCTCTCCCTAGTCTCATCGCCCCCGGTAATCCTGCGTCCTGGTGGCATAAGTCGAGAGGCGCTAGCCCGCTGTCTAGGGGCTGTCGCCTTACGTTCAGAGATCACAGCCAGGAGCCAGCCAGCGCCCTCGCCAGGCATGACACTCAAACACTACGCCCCATCGGCGACCCTTCAGCTCTATGCAGGAGAGCGCGTCTCAGTATTAGGGGCAATGCATCGTGTTGCAGAGCGATATCTCCGTGCGGGACATCAGGTGGGGCTACTACTGGTCGACGAGGACGTTCCCGCGTTTCGGGATCTGCCCGTAGTCATACAGAACCTGGGATCGGTGACCGACATGTCGACAGTGGCTCACAGACTGTTTGCTGGGCTGCGCACACTGGACGAGGCAGGAGTCACCGTCATCCTGACCCGTGACCTGGGAACGGAAGGGTTGGCCCTGGCCATCCGAGACCGTCTGACCCGTGCCGCAGCGGGACAGGTGATCTTGGTGGATGAGGAAACACAGGGGAGCCTCAAGCGCTAATGGCGTGACAGGAGCTCTCTCCGCGCGTCACGTTCGTAGGAAATCCCGGAGGCGCCGTGCATGGGTCGGGTGGCGAAGCCGGCTGAGGGCCTGTGCCTCAATCTGTCGGACGCGCTCGCGCGTGACCCCTAGTTTCTTTCCCACCTGCTCGAGAGTGTAGGTCTGACCATCCAGAAGACCGTAGCGCATCTGAAGGATCTTGACCTCACGTGGAGGAAGATCGTTCAGAATCTCCATCAGTTGTTCTCTCAGCATCGTGGAATCCACATGATCGGGTGGCGATGGGCTTTCGGTGTCCTCCACGAAATCGCCCAGCGTGCTCTCACTCTCCTCGTCGGTGGGCATCTCCAGTGACAAAGGTCTGCGAGCGACATCCAGCATCTGCTCCACCTTGCGCACCGGCACCTCCATCTCCGCGGCCAACTCCTCAGGTGTAGGACTCCGACCCAACTGCTGGGTAAGCTGGTGAGAGATACGCAGGAGCTTATTAATCTGGTCGCCCATGTGGACGGGAACTCGAATAGTGCGACTCTGGTCCGCAATGGCGCGGGTCACAGCCTGGCGGATCCACCACGTTGCATAGGTGGAAAACTTGTGTCCACGTTTGTAGTCGAACTTGTTAGCCGCTCGTATCAGGCCGATATTGCCCTCCTGGATCAGGTCCAGAAAGGGCACCCCGCGTCCGATGTATTTCTTGGCAACACTGATGACCAGACGGGAGTTAGCGCGAATCAAGTGTTCGCGGGCCTGAATGCCGTCCTCCACCAGTCGTTCTAGTTCCTGTCGTCTTTCCTCGCTGGTATACCGGCCACTGCTGAGCCTATTCTGGGCCTTTTTGCCACGTTCAATACGTTTCGCAAGCTCGACTTCCTCTTCTCCCGTAAGTAAAGGGACCTTCCCGATCTCCCGCAGGTAGAGGCCGATCGTGTCGTCAATCTCAATGGTGCGATAGATATCCTCTTCGTCTCGTTCGTCCGCGATCTCCTCAGCCACTTCCACGCTGACACCGCCAGGGCTCACTCTAGGCTCTATCTCAGAGTCCGGCTCGCCGATCGTGATGCCAGCTTCGATCAGATGGGAAAGGGCCTCATCGAGACGGCTGACGTCGTCCTCCGCATCAGGGAACACATGCTGTATGTCGTCATAGGTGACATACCCCTGGGTATCCCCCAACGCAAGGAGATACTCCTCGCCGGAGAGATGATCCTCTAGCGATTCGATATCTTCTTCTGGTTCTTGTACGATTTCCTCTTCTAGCACTGAATTCACGATTCCCTTTTTAACCCACAGATATTGGCTTCCCCTCTGAGAACAAGCCAAGCGCAAATCTTAGCAGATTTGCGCTTTTAGGCTAGTCGAGTTGAGCAACTTGTCAATGGTGTTTCCGGTGGAACCAATGGTCTGCGGGTTAGGTCCAAGAAAGCTGGATAGCCTCACAGGCGTGTGGTCAGCCGGTACACCAGAGACACATCAGGTTCCCTCGGGCTCAACCGGCAATGTCAGCTTGGCACGCAGCCCCTTGCCTGGTGAGCTGTGGAAGCTGATGGTGCCTCCCAACATCTCAATTCGCTCGCGCAACATCGGCAGATTGAGTTGAGCGGCGTCTGATGAGGAGAGCGCCTCGTCGATATCGAAGCCCATTCCATCATCCTCGTACGTCACATCGACCTGATGATCATCCAGGTTGAGGTGAATGGTGATATTCGAGGCCCGACTTTGATTGCGTCCCAGATGGATCAAAGCCTGTGTGACTCGGAAGATAGTGACCTCCTGGTGCGGAGCCAGGCGCCGCTCCTTCCCAGTAAACTGCAACGTCAACCCTTTGAACCCCTCCTCAGTGACACCGTCGATATAACGACGCATCGTGGGCACTAATCCCAGGTCGTCCAGCATCATGGGGCGGAGCTCGAAGATGAATTCCTTGACCGATTTAAAGGTGTGAATCACACTGTTCTTGAGTTCGGCCAGCTCGGTCCGAGCTCTCTCTGGGTCACGATCGAAGAGCCGTTCACAGATCTCAGCCTGAAGGACCAGGTTGGTGAGTGATTGAGCAGGGCCGTCGTGCATCTGCCTGGAGAGGCGCAGGCGTTCCTGTTCCTGAGCTTCGATGATGCTGATCACTGCAGCCTGAGGGGATATCTCCTGTGGGCCGGCTTCCTGAGTCTGAGAACTAAGCCCCTCCAGGGGAGCGAACTCCAACACCTGCTGATAGAGCGTCACAAGCTGGCTTAGATGCTTCTGGTCGCTCTGCAGTTTCTCCAACTGCCCTCGCATGGTGAACAGGCGCTGCTGGCTTTCAATAAGATTGGTATATGCTCTACGGATGTCTTCACGAGGGACAGTGTCAAAGGAGGACTCGATCTGCCGTCTCCGCGCCACTGCATGAGTATTGGCCTGCATCAACCGATCCAATTCGCTGGAGGTCTGTTGGATCAGTAGGTCAATCTCCTTGAGCTCCTGCTGCGTATGGGCGAGCCCCTGACGACAAGTCTCGATGAACTGCTCCCAGGAATTCTCTGTCATCTCTTACTCCCGTAGACTGAACCTGAAGGGGAAGCGGGCCTGTCTTCCAGCCGGATCCAGCCATGTCTTAAGGCATAGATCGCGGCCTGGGTACGATCGGCACAGCCCAGTTTCGCCAGGATCGATGTAATATGATTCTTTACCGTCTGTTGGCTGATGGATAATCGGCTCGCAATCTCCTTGTTGCTCAATCCTTCGACGATCAATTCGAGGATCTCCATCTCTCGATTGGTGAGCGGTGAGAACGTGGTATCCTCCGGCCCAACGCCATACCGACGATACAGCTCAAGCAGCCATTGTTGGGCCTCTTCTGCAGTCATGTACTGATTGCCAATGACATAGTAGCCCTGGACTACGGCCCGAACCGCTTCTAGGAGCCGTGCGGGGGCGACGTCCTTGGCAAAGTAAGCAGAAGCACCAATCCTTACCGCATGGTAGATCTGCTCCTCATCATCGTAGGCGGTCAGAATGATCACGTTGATCTCAGGATGAGCTGCCTTGATCACCCGTGTAACCCGAAGTCCGTTGAGCTCGGGCAGGTTTACATCCATAATCACGACGTCTGGTCGAAGACGTTTGAGCATTGCGATAGCTTCCTGCCCGTTGTCGCTCTCCGCGACAACCCGGATGTCGGGTTCAGCATTTAGGATGCTCCGCACGCCTTCACGAAAGAAAAAGTGATCATCAACGATGACCGCTCGGATCATCTGCCTGACGTCCTCTGGTTTGGAGAAATTCATCCCCTCTGACTCCTTCCCCACTGTGCCCACAGGCTCTTTCCCTGTCTCCTCGACTTCCACCTGCATTCTCTGCGGGTCCTGTTCCACCCCCAGCCCCGAGGAACGTCATCCCCCTTTGTTGGGCCTGGTCAGGGTGAACAGGGGATGCCCCTCTCCTTCTAGCATGAGACTGAGCAACGCCTCGGCGGCAGGAAGCACAAGACCAAGCCCCAGGGGACCAAAGCCTCCAATCACGTAGAGGTTCTTGTCCGGGTCCGGCTGACCGACCAATGGTAGCCCATCGGCAGTGGAGGCCGTGTAAACCGTGAATCGTGATCGAACGCTCGCATCGGGACAGATCTGACTGGCAACCTGCGCCAGTCGCTCTAGAGGCATACTACCGTGGCAATTCCACCCACTCAGATAGGCCCCAGGTCCATCAGGGAGATAGCAAAAACGCCCGTTGTCGATCAGAATGGGCGAGCTCAGTCCATCAGCGTTGGAGAGGTGGAGGATATGCACGGACTGAATACGAAAGCTATCCCGCAGAGGCGGCAACAGGCGTGCCGCGTAAGCGCCACTGGCTACAATCACAGTCTCGGCCCAGAGGTAATGATGGTGGGCCCACACAGCAATGGTCCCGTCCTCCCGATGGCTGATCCGATGGGCTTCCGTGTCTGGCTCCGTGATGATGTGATCGTGATCGAGCAGCCTCTGGATCAGATGGTTGGCATCGAAGATCAAATCGTCCTCGGTATGCATGGCAACAGCTTCGCCTTCACCCTCAAGTCTGACCCTGTAGCCAAACTCACGTAGTTGCTCTGCGGAACGACGTAGGGCTCTCGACTGTTCTTGATTGGTTGCCAGCCGAATGCTACCAGGCTGTGTGTGTTGGAGCCCCAACTGATCCAGCAGGATCTCCAGGCGCACAAGCCCCTCTGAGGTCATCTCCCAGATCGTCAGGGCCATATCCTCCCCGACCAGCTCCTCCAACACCGTGAAGGGATAGGCCGTCCCCAGGAGTGCGAGACCAGGCTGCCGGGCCATGGTTCCTCCCGGGTTCTCCCGGGCATCCAAGACCACAACGTGAAGCCCCTCCTCAGCCAGGGAGGAGGCAACAAGAGCGCCACTCAAACCGGCACCGATCACAATAGCATCATAGGCACCTGTGGTTGCCATAGGTCTTCCTTTCGTACCGCGTAGACAGCACCTAAGGTGGAGCCACAATTAACTCGGCTTGATCGAAGAAGGCAGCATTATTGACATGGGCATAAGCGGGTTCAGCAAAGAAACACAGTGTGACCCGTCCCAGCTTTTCCGAGGAAGCCCCTTCCTCTGATGAGGTGTTTTCTTCCTCGGGCGTGATCGCAGGAACAATGACACGAGGAGATGTGAGGGTGACGACGCCACTGTCCTGGTTGATACGTGCTTCGGTGCCCCACCTGGCTCCATAACAGTTGTCTGCACCAGTAGGATCGATCCCTGCCTTGACGATGAGCGTGTCGATCGAGGAAAAGGCCTTGGCCCTGATCCTGAAATAAGCCCGGCTGCCGGCTGTCACGGTCACTGTCTGGTGCACCCAGGTTCGGAACTTGAGCCAGCGGATCGTCTCCACCTTGAGCGTAGACCCATGGATCTCCCGCACAGGATCATCGGCGGCTGTGAACATCGGCTCTGCGTAGGATGTCTCCGGGTCAAACTCATCCCCTGGCTTGTAGTTGATGAAAGCATCCCAGGTCCAGCCGGGGATACGGTTGGGTAACAGGAAATCAAAATCCCCGTTCTGGATCTGCACTGGCCCAGGGGGACGTGGCGTCGGCGTAGCGGTTGGTGTGAGCGTGGGCACGGGCGTCGCTGTGGGTGTAGGGGTGTTGGTGAGGCGAGGCGGCAGGGTGGGCAAGGGGGTAGGGTTAGGGGTTGGCGTCCAGGTAGGCACAACGGTTCGCTCCGCGGTCCCCTGACTCGACGGGAGGGGTGTTGCCATGGCGGCCTTCAACTGGGTCTGGATGACAACCCACGCGAGACCACCGATGACCACGATGTCGAGGACCGTCAATACAAGAAGCACAATTTTCTGATTTCTGCTGAGCCCGTTCATGGCTCCCCTTTTCGCTGCGCTGATCTGCCCGACATACTTGACTCAATGATACTGTAGCTTGATGGCATTGGCAAGCCCCGCACCTTTTTCTGGATCCACAGGAGATCAGCGCATCTAAATTAGATTTATCCCCTCCCTTGGAGCCGTAATTGGTCACCCCCGGGTGCTTGGGCAAGAGGCTTTAGAGAAAGCCTGTTTCCCCTCAGAGGCGCCTTCGGTCCGCAAGGCCCTGAGTTGACCACAGCCGGCGGCGATTTGAAGACCTTTCCGCTGCCGAACCGTGTGTGCGATACCGTGGCGATCCAGGACAGTGGTGAAGACAGCCAACTGCTGGTCTGTGGTTGGCTCTCCGCGGTATGAAGGAGTGGGGTTGAGAGGGATGAGGTTGATATGTGCGGGAAGGCCCTGCAGCCAGCCGACGAGGGCCTCCGCCTGCTGGAATGAGTCATTGACACCTTTAATCAACGTCCATTCGATGAACACATGGCGTTGGGTTCGGTCGACATAGTAGGCTAACGCATCACGCAAAGGTGCCAGAGGGTAGGTTCGGTTCATGGGCACCAGTTGGTCCCGCAGCTCATCGGTGGCGGCATGAAGTGAGAGAGCTAGATTGATCGGCAGGGCATGGCACATATCAGCTAGCCTCACGATACCCGGCACAATTCCCACGGTGCTGAGTGTGATCCTGCGGGGCGGTATATTTAGAGCCCTGGGGTCGATGAGCCGCTGGATGGCCTTGAAGGTCTCGGCGTTGAGTAGAGGCTCTCCCATGCCCATGAAGACCACATTGGAGACACGTCTCCCCTCGCTGACCAGCCATCGTTGCATATGCAGGACTTGCGCCACGATCTCGCTGGCCGAAAGATTACGGACAAACCCGTCCTGACCGGTAGCGCAAAAGACACAGCCACAAGCGCATCCTACCTGCGTCGAGACGCAGACGGCATGCCGACCCCGGTAGGCCAACAACACAACCTCGATCTGGCTGCCGTCTGGGAACCGCAGGAGGTCTTTGACCGCGCCCAGGCGGAGATCCCCCTGCCGGGCCACATGGATAGGAGTAAGCAACTCGTACTCCTGTGTCAGCCGGTTTCGAACGGCAGGGGGGACCTCAGTGAGGAGCTCAAGAGGCGCCACTGCCCCACGATAGAGTTGACGCCAGATGCCGCGACCTAAACGGCGAGCCTCCACAGCGCTCATCCCCCAGGCCCTTAGTTGTTCCTCGAGCGCACCCAGGTCAAGGGAAAGAAGATCACTCAGTGACCCGTTCTCATGGTCCTCGGAATTCACTATCATAAACTTTGATGGGCCTCGACATCAGTATCGGCGATGGCGACACTTGTTCAGGTACACCTATGGCTCTCATCATGGGGGTTGGTGGACGACACTGCACAGATTGTTCGACGATCTCCAGTCCAACGGTATTTTGACTTTTCATCCAAAGCATAGCATAATGTATAAAGAAGGCTAGTATGCGAGAGGGCGTGTGATATTGGCCTCCCGGCAAGGGGGCAGGGCTGTTTTGACGATGAAGCGAGCTGCCTGGAGCTTTCGGTTCTCTGGTCTGATGGTTCCGCAGTTAGCCTTCCACGTTACGGATGGTTAGTTTTCTTGAGGAGGGCATTGTGTCTGAGATCTCCTTGAAGGCGTATGAGGAAGAAATAGACCAGTTGATTGATGCCTCCCGGTACCTCGAGGCTCTGGCTCATCTCAGGTATATTTTGAGTCAGTATCCGCGGTATGTAGAGGCGTACTATCGGCTGGGCAAGATGCTCCTGGAGACTGACCTGCCCGGCTTTGCAGCGGACATGTTCCGCCGCGTACTCGCCGTCGATCCGGAGCACCTCGAGGCACGTATAGGTCTGGGGATCGCCCACCAGCAGAAAGACAACATAGACGCAGCCATCTGGAATCTAGAGCGGGCCCTGGAGTTGGCCCCTGACAGTATCGAGATCATGGACGAGCTTCAGCGACTCTACGAAGATCGTGATGGAGTCATCCATGATCGGCTTTTCCGAACACGAGCCGGCTTGGCGCGACTCTATCTCCGTGCCCAGCTCTATGGGCGCGCTACTCGGGAGTTGCGGGCTTTGCTTGCTGAGGATCCCGCTCGTCCTGATCTTATGACAGCATTGGCTGAGGCATACTGGCGCGACGGGCAGACAGTGCAGGCCGCTGACCTGTGCCAGGAGATTCTGGACAAGATGCCCTATCACTGTAAAGCCAATTTGATCCTGGGGTCCCTATGGATCAACAGCGGTCAGGATGAGGGATGGGACTATTTACGAAGGGCTGAGGAGGTCGATCCAGAGAATCGGCGCGCTCTTGCCCTGTTGGGGGAAGCCGATGTGGTGGAACCCCACACCGTCACCCTGGAGCGTCTTGAATATGATCCAGATGCCCTTGACGTAGATCGAGGAAGTGAATGGTTCGAAAAGCTCTCCTCGATGTCGATTGATGTGGGGGTCAGTGAGGTCTCTCCCGAAATGACAGGGGAGGAGATGCGCCTGGCTGATATCACCGCCAGCTTGGAAGCACAGATTGAGCTACCCGATTGGCTTCGGGACCTGGGGCTGGGCGAAGAGGAAGAGAGTAGCCCAGCCGAGGTATCTGCGTCTGAGGAGACTTTCACCGCGGAAGTCAGCCCTCCTGAGGAGAGCAGTGGTGAGGGCGAGGGCGCAGAGACCTGGCTCGAGGGAGTAGCCGCGGACGTACTGACTGAGGAAGCGCCTGAGCCCCCTGAGGCTGGCGAGG
>CAZHBB010000064.1:0-1813 GCA_964530185.1 uncultured Anaerolineales bacterium | reverse complement strand
CCCCTGAGGCTGGCGAGGAAAGCTGGCTGGAAGCGCTTCAAACGGTGGTAAGCGGTGAATTGGAGCCTGAAGAGGCAATTGAAGGTGAACAGGAAAGCTGGGAAGGCTGGGATATTGGTCCGGAGGCAGAGTCTGGGGAGCTGGTCGCCCAGCAGGAGGAGGGGCTCCCCGATCTACTCGAGGGGCTAGAGCCATCGATCGCACCAATGGAAGAGGTCGCTCCACCGGAACAGGAGGAGGAAGTCCCTGATTGGCTGGCCGAGCTTGAGATCGGGGAGGAAGAAGAGGGCGATGCGGTGTCGCCTTCGCCTTCGGAGTCCCTGCCTGACTGGCTATCCGAGCTCCAACCCCCCTCGGATAGCGCGGTGACCTCACTTGTGGAAGACACAGAGGACCAGGAAATCGCGGATCTCGTGGAGGAGATATTGGGCGAGGAAGAGGTTCCTGACTGGCTCAGCGAGCTGGATATGGAGCCCGATCTCAGCGCCGGGTTGGAGACAGCGGTTATGGAGCCCTCCCCCACGACCGAGAAGGGTGAGGGTGAGCAAGAAGCCCCTGTCGGTGAGGCTGCCGTGGAGGAGGCCGAGGCCCAAGAGAGCCTTGAGATACCTGTGGAAGAGGAACCGCTGCCCCCTGAGTCGGAGGTGCCCCTGACTCAGGCGGAGAGCCTGGTGAGCGAAGGGCCAACCGAGGTAGAAGCTGTCACGGCCGGGGAACCCGAGGGGGATATCCTCTCCGGGGATGAAGCTCTGGCGTGGCTTGAGGAGCTGACTGCCGGTCGCGAAGAGGAGTTGCGCGCGCAGGTCGAGGCAGAGTCTGCCGAGCGAGTTGCTGAACTATTGGGGCGGAAGAAACCCGAGACCGAAGCAACTGAGGTTGAGATTAAGCCACCCCAGGCAGAGCCGACGGAATCAGAGGTTCCAGAGAAGGCTGTCGAGGGGGAAATCCTCTCCGGAGATGAGGCCCTGGCATGGCTCGAGAGCTTGACAGCCGGTCGTGAAGACGAGTTGCGCACGCAGGTAGAAGCAGAAGCCGAAGCCCGCGTGGCAGAGTTGCTGGGCCGCAGGAAGCCAGAAGAGGCAGAGGAGGCGTCCGAGGCACCGTCGGACCAGGGCCTGGAGGTGGTGGAGCCAGAGACAGCGGTCTCACCGCCGACGACGGTGATCGAAACTCCAGAGACGGAGGCCGCCGTGGAGGAGGCCATGCTGCCCGTGGCCCCAGAGCAGGAGGGCGAAGAAGGAGAGGACACTCTGGCGTGGTTGGAGAGCCTGGCAGCGGGAGGAGAAATCGAGGGTGAAGAAGCGCCAGGCGGAGAGGCCGTAGCACCCTCAGCAGAGATGGAGACTACGGCCGGACCGGAGACAGAGGGTGAGTTTCTCTCTGGGGATGATGCCCTGGCGTGGCTAGAAAGCCTAGCTTCTGGTCATGAGGAAGAATTGCGAGCACAGGCGGAGGTAGAGTCGGCGGAGCGCGTCGCCGAGCTGTTGGGCCGGAAAAAACCTGGGGGGGAAGCTCCCTCATTCGCGGTCGGTGAAGAAAGCTCAACACAGAAGACCTTGGAGGAAGCAGGTGAGGGAGCTGAAGAGAGCCCGTCATGGCTCCAAGAGACGGGACAGGAAGGTGCCGTCGAACCGAAGGTCGTCGTTGAGGCCCCGCCAACTGAAGAGATCGTGGAAGCTCCAGCGAGAATTCCGGAGGAGCTTCCGGAAGAAGCCGCACTTGAGGCCGAGGTGCCGTCAGAGGAAGCCGAAGAGCCTCTGATGTGGCTGCAGGAAGCAGAGCCAGAAGGCGGCGTCGAATCGGAGACTGCCGT
>CAZHBB010000063.1:0-17349 GCA_964530185.1 uncultured Anaerolineales bacterium | reverse complement strand
CAACAAGCATCACGGTGGCTGCATCATAGGGCACAATGCGCGCCACGCTCTCCAGAATAGCGTCCAGCACCACATCGAAGTCCAATGTGCGGTTCAACATAGCCGCGGCGTCACGCAAAGCCTCGGCCAATTGTCGTTGTTCGCGCTCGGCGAGCTCCATGCGCTTGCGCCCGGTAATGTCTCGTACTACGACGCCGACCATCACCCTACTAGCCAGATCGATGGTAAAAATGGAGGACTCGACAAAAATACGGTCACCGTCAGGCCGCACGAAGTGCCACTCGCGCGGCCCCGGCGCGGTCGGCGATTCCCCGGATGCCAATAACTTTTGCATCGTGCTGCGTATCTTGTCGCGACGCTCGCCATCCTCAGCCGGAATCAAGGATTCAGCCACCTCCCATACCGGCTTCCCCAGCACATCTGCGGCACGCAGTCCAGTGATGCGTTCCATGCTCGAATTCCAAAGGAGGACACCCCCATAGGCATCCATCAAGGCAATGCCATCAGCCGATCTCTCAACGACTGTGCGGAACCTCTCCTCGCTTTCAGCCAACTCTCTGGTGCGGGTGCGGACCTGCCAGCGAAGGACCAGACTCACGATAAAGGAGAGCAATGCAGCTACCCCAGCAATACCTGCAGCCCATAGCAGCCAGCGGGGCACTACTGGCGCGCGCTCGGGTCCGCCCAACCAACGATCCAGTGATGCATAGTAAGGAGAATCAGGATCCGCCTTCAACATCGTCAAGTGGTGGTCAATGGCAGACAAGAGCTCCGGATGCATTCCTTTGGCAGCAGCATAGCGGATCTCAATGGGCGTGAAAATGATTGAGGTCTGCTGTACACCCGGCTCAGCAACATGTGCCAGGGCATAGAAGTGATCGAGGACTCCGGCGTCGACCTCGCCTTCAGAGACCAGACGTAGCACGTCCGCATAGGACGGCACCCAGTGCCAGCGTACCGTGACGCCGAATTGCTGCAAGACGTCCTGAAGTCCGATGACATAGATGTCCTCCGGCAAGGCAGCAATCGTCTGCTCTTCCAGATCCAGCACCGAGGCAATGCGAGAACCCCGGGGTACGACAACCTCGCCCCAGTCGCTGATCAATGTCTGCTGGTTGAAGTCGAAGCGCTGGGTGCGCGGCTCAGAGTAGGCGATCGCGCCGAAGAGGTCAATGTCACCACGCTCAAGCATCTCCAGGCAGGATTCCCACACACAAGGGACGTAGACAAGCTGCCAGCCCTCCTGGGCCGCGACATATTCCAGCACATCAATCACCAACCCTCGGGGCATGCCGTCCTCCGACAGCAAGATCAAGGGAGGTGTATCGTAGACGCCAACCCGGACCATTGTGGCAGCGCCGGCTGGAGCACAGACCAACGCTAACACCGCCCACGCAGTGAGAGCTATGACGGCAACGCGCATGCCCGACATGGAATGCACCTCCATCACCAGGAGGACATGGTTTAAATAAAGTATAGCACAGCCGGGCAAAACGTTAAAGAGAAGCACAAGATGAGGCGTGTACTGCCCCCGAAGTGAAAGTTGCCGGATAAGTGGGGTTGACACCTTGTCTCTCTATCATATGCTCCGTGCGACTCAAAAACCATGGATATGGATAAGGAACAGCATGCCTCGCGAGCACAGTCGAATCACCCACGACGCCGAGACCTTGACGCCCTTCGACCTCGGACGCCTGGAGGCACATCTGCGCACCGCTGCAGACTCCGGATTCAACGGTATCGTCTGGATAGCACAGGGCGAACGCGTGGTGCTCCAGCGTGCATACGGTTGGGCTGACGCTGCCCAGTCCAGGCCCCTGACGCCTGACACGCCCTTCTGGATCGCCTCCATCTCTAAGACCTTCGCGGCCGCCGCCGCGCTGAGGCTGACCGAACTGGGGGTGTTCTCGCTCCACGACCCGCTGACACGGTTCTCCGACGCTGTGCCCCCTGACAAAGCCCCTATTACGCTTCATCAGCTCCTAAGCCACACGGCAGGTCTGGGGCAGCATTACGCCGCCGATGGCATCACCGACCGCGAGGCAGCTATAGCAGCCATCCTCAGTGAACCGCTGCTGAACCCACCAGGCAGTGGATTCAGCTACAGCAATGACGCCTACACCCTGGCTGCAGCGATCATAGAACTCGCTGCCGGAATGCCCTACGAGTGCTACGTCCGCACGACTTTCCTGAAGCCCGCTGGCCTTGCGCACACGGGCTTCTGGGGCCTGCCCGAGAGCGCCATAGTGGCCGCGATCTTGAACCCTGTGGCCCGCCCACCCGCCGTCATGCGCCCCAACTGGGGCTATCGGGGTGCAACCGGGATGTACGCCACCGCGGAGGACCTCCACCGATGGTACCGTGCCCTCCAGTCAGTCCGCATCCTCAGCGCCGAAAGCTGGCATCTCATGACCAAAGCGCACACCATCACCTCGGATGGCACTGGCGTCGGCTACGGCTGGTTTACCTCCAGCACGCCACGGGGTCACTTGCGGTCTTGGACTCGGGGCTATGAGGACTTCGGCCATAGCGCGGTATTGAGCGTGTACCCGGATCAGGACTTGGTGTTAATTCTCATGTCCAACAGCGAGGAATATGCGACAGGCGTGCCCGGCAGCCATGCACTGGCTCAGGATCTGGACGAGCTGATCTGCGCTCATGGCGTTACCTGAGACACACACCCCCACGATCTGAGGGCAATCCCAGCTCTGGCATCGCATCAAGCGTGGTCTATAATTGCCCCTATGTCACACGCCACAGCACAAGACATCACATCTCGGCAGCCAGCCCGGCTCGCACCTCTATACCTTGTGTGCGCTGCCCTGCTCTGGAGTACCGGTGGGCTCCTGGTCAAGCTGAGTAGTTGGAGCCCGCTCTCGGTCCTTGCCGGGCGCGGCCTTGTCGCAGCGAGCGTGCTCCTGGTCTACCTGCGGGGTACCCGCCTACGATTGAGCATAACCCACTACATTGGTGCCGTGGCGCTATTGGCAACTCAGATCCTCTTCATCCTCGCCACCCGCATGACGACGGCCGCTAACGCCATCTTCCTACAGTACACCTCTCCCCTCTACGTCGTCCCGCTTGGGATCTGGCTCCTTGGCGAACATCCCAGGCGCATCGATTGGATCACTATGGTGATCCTGTTTCTGGGCCTGGCCTTCTTCTTCGGCGATCGCCTGAGTGCCGACGGGCTGACAGGCAACCTACTGGCGCTGCTCAGCGGCTTCACCGTCGCGGTCTTTACGATTGTGACGCGTCACCTGGGCCGCTGTGACGGTGGCTCGGACGCGGCTGCCCAGGTGATCCTGCTGAGCTATGGGTTCGCGGCCGTCGTCGGTTTTCCAAGCCTCCTTGGCGAGGCGTTCACACCCCGGGACATAGGGCTCATCCTGTTGTTGGGGGTCTTTCAGATCGGGCTGGCTTTCATGTTTTACGCCCGTGCCATCCCGTACGCCTCGGCGCTGGAGGCAACGCTGATCACTATGCTGGAGCCTATCCTCAACCCACTGTGGGTCGCCCTGGTGCTGGGCGAGCGCCCGGGTCCAAGGGCATGCCTCGGCGCACTGTTGGTCGTCGGTGGTGTCGTGTTGCGCTCGCTCACTGCTGACCGCCAGGCGCCTGACCGAGACACGTAGCCCCTCGAAAGTAAGGTTGTCGTGTTCCATTTGCACTCACCAGCAGAGCGATTAACATCGAATGAGGACCCATTTCCGAACATGAAGGAGCGAGCCATGCCGCTGAACGCTATAGTGATCTGCCTAGATACCCTGCGCGCAGACTGTGTTGGGCCGGACAAAGCGCTCCGCGAGGTAGCCACCCCCAACATGGACGCATTCGCTCGGGAATCGGTCAGGTTCGTGCGCGCTTTCGGCGAGGGACAACCTACCCTACAAATGCGGCGAGCTTTCTTCACCGGTCACCGCTCATTCCCCTGGCGCTACCAGTTCGACCGCCGCGGTCACTGGCATCATGCCCCCGGCTGGCACAAGATCCCGCCGCATCAGGATACCCTGGCCGAAGTCCTCCTAGAGCGTGGGTACTTCACCGGCCTGGTCGCCGACACCTATCATATGTTCAAGCCAACTATGAACTACACACGTGGGTTCGTCACCTACGATTTCATCCGTGGCCAGGAGACCGACAACTGGCGCGGGGGCAGCTTGGACAGCATCGCCGACAAAGTGCGCCGCTATACGCGTGAGCCGCTGGACTCACCACGGGTCGCGCGGCTGGTGCAGTACCTCTTCAATCAACGCGATCGGGTATCGGAGGAGGATTATCAGTGTGCGCGCGTCTTTCGGTCTGCAGCGCGCTGGCTGGAGGACAACGCCGGCAATGCGCCTTTCTTCCTGTGGGTCGACTCCTTTGATCCCCACGAGCCATGGGACCCACCGCGTGCTTATGCTGACCGTTACTACGCGTGGGAGGGAACACCAGGCATCGAATACATCTACCCCGACAACGACGCGGCCACCCCGGAGGAGAAAGCACGCATCAGGGCCCTCTATCTGGGCGAGGTCACTTTCGTGGACAAATGGGTGGGCGTTCTCCTGGAAACGATTGACCGCCTGAAGCTCTGGGACGACACCGTTGTTGTGCTGACCAGCGACCACGGCACGCAACTCATGGATCAGGGGCGTTTCGGCAAGGGTGCATCTGAGCTGCACCCGTTCAACACTCAGATCCCGCTTTGCGTGCGTCATCCCGATGGTCCGCACGATCTGACGGTCACGCCGTTCGTACAGAGCCACGATTTGATGCCCACCTTGCTGCGGCTGCTGGAGATCCCTTACGCCAACGTGGAAGGGCAAGACGCATGGACATTGGTAACCGGCGAACGCCCAGCTCTCCGCGATCACATCGTGACGGGTTGGGCGAGCTTTGTGACGGGCAACGCGGGCGGTCGCGCCGCCGTCCGTGATGACGATTGGGCTTACATCGTGACGGTCCACGAGGAGGACCCTGCCCCTGAGCTCTACGACCTGCACACCGATCCTGGAGAGCGTCACAACGTATACGACAGCCACCCCGAGGTGGTGGCCCGCCAGCGGGCGCGGCTTGAGGCGGTCCTGGGACAGCCGTTGCCAGCGCACTTCCCAGAGGTGTGCGACCCAGCGCCCGGTCCACTGACAGTCTACTTCACCACGCGGGCACGACGTGTCAGATCATCGAGCGGATAAGCGGGCACAGTCTTCGCCCTGCATCGACATTTAGGCTGGCTGCGCACAATACCCGAAAATGGACGCTACATCATGGCAAGGAGAGCTCTAAATCCTACGCCACCCAGGCACAGAGGCGCGGCGCAAAGCCGCGCCTCTGTGCCCGGCCCGAGCACTCAGTCTGAGGCATTTATTCCCCTACACAGGGCTACAGATAAAAGATCCGATCCTTGAACTCCTCCAGGAGTCGGGCGTTCCACTCGTCCCCCCCCTCAGCGTTGGACGCCAAGTAAACCGGCGGTGTAAAGCCCTTTGCGATCAGCCGCTCGACCGTTTCAGCAACCAGAGCGTGGAGCACAGCAATGCTGGTGATACCGGAGATCGGACAACACTTCTGGGGTAATCCCTCTACTTCTAGAACAGCATCTCCTGGAGGCGCCTGATTGTCGATGACCACATCGGCATACTCGTACATCTTCTTGCCGCTTGAGTGGCGAGAGGGGAATGCGGTGGTGTAGGCCATAGAAGTGACGCCAATAACCGTCATCCCTTTCGCTTTGGCGGCCTTTGCCATCTCGACCGGCACTGGATTGCGCCCAGAGACGGAAACGAGGATAAGCACATCCCCCGCCTTAGCCGGTGTGCGGTCCAAAACCAGTTGGGCATAGCCCTCCAATCGCTCAAGCTTGGACGTGAAAGTCGGCGGGCGGATATCGAGTGATAGACCTGGGGCAAAGATTGGGTTGACCAACATCAACCCCCCGGCCCGGTAGAAGATGTCCTCGATGGGCAGGGAAGAATGGGTGCACCCAAACCCAAAGAGGCTGTGACCATCAATGATGGCCTGGCTGATAACGTCAGCAGCCTCCTCTATCCTGTCAAGCTGGGTCTCCTGAATACGCTGTAGAAAGTCAATCGCCTGTTCCAAATATTCTTTGGATTTCATCGCTGCACCTCCTCATCATGGAAAGTGATGGGTACCCCTACCGAAGCATCCGACGACTCTAGTCCGCACGATAGACCACTGTGCCACCGACTATCGTCATCTTCACCTTATGCGCCTCATCCAACAGGATGATGTCCGCGTCCTTACCCGGCTCCAGACTCCCCTTACGCTCTGCCTCACCAATGGAATGTGCTGCAGTGATGGTGGCCATGGTCAAGACCTCCACGAGCGAGAGCCCTGTGGCCTCCATCACGTTGCGCACCGCCCGATCCAAGGTGAGCGTGCTGCCTGCTAGGCTCCCCGAGGCTAAGCGGGCTGCGCCGTCCTTGACAGTGACCTCCAGCCCGCCCAATTCATACGTCCCATCAGGCATCCCCGCTGCACGGATCGCATCGGTGATAAGAACCGTCCGCTCGAGCCCCTTCGCACGCACCAAGATCTTCACCACGGCTGGATGGAGGTGAATGAAGTCGACGATGACCTGCGCATAGATCTCATCACAACTAAGTACGGCACCTGCTGTTCCCGGTCGCCGGTGGTGTAGGCCATTCATCCCATTGAAAGTATGAGTGGCCTGGTTGAGTCCTAACGAGACGGCTTCCAAGACCTCATCGTAGGTGGCAGTCGAATGACCAACAGCCACTGCAGCGCCATGTTCAACCGCGAAGGGGATCAGATCCCGGTTCGCCTCAATCTCCGGAGCCAGCGTAATCAACCGCACGGGGCCAGCCTTGAAGAAAGCCTTGTACTCCTCCGGATCAGCGGGACGAATATGGAGGGGCGATTGGGCACCCTTCTTCTCAACATTCACATAGGGTCCCTCCAGGTGTATACCGAGCACCTCAGCCCCCCCGGCCTGCGGCCCCAGGCAGCGTGCTACATTTTCGATAGCTGCTAGTGTCTCCGAGCGTCCCGCCGTCACCGTCGTCGGCAGGAAGCTAGTCACACCGTGCTGCGCGAAGAAGCGCGCCATTCCCGCAATGGCCTCAGGAGTGGCATCCATGGTGTCATAGCCGATAGCACCATGGACGTGAATGTCGATTAGCCCAGGGGCTACGGTCAGACCCTCCGCATGAATGACACTGCCCATGACCCTCAAGCCCGAGGGGAGGACATCCCCCTCTCGATACACACCTTCTTCAACCGCGAGAATCTTTCCCCCACCAACCACGACCGTGCCGGGTGACAGGACCGCACCGGGCACCACCACACGCCCGCCAGTGACCACCAACATAGCTTCAGATTCCTGTGCGCTCATAGGCAGTTTTTGCCTCCTCATTGAACTCCCTCGATCCTGGGAGATTAATACTCTGATACACATGGGGCTTCAGCCCGCGCGCAGTGAGGTCGCGAAGCAGTTCCGCGATCAACGACCAACTGATAAACACAAAAGCTAGCCCTGAGGAAGGACACGCCTTCGCGTCTAGGCCGGGAATTTCGAGGATCGCGTCGCCCACCTCACCACAATTATCGATCACGATATCGGCCACCTGGTAGAGAAACTTACCTGAGGAATGGCGCGATTTAATAGCTTTGCTATAAGTCGGTGAGGTGATCGCCACGACTTGCACGCCGCGCGCTTGAGCCTTCAGTGCCAACTCCACAGTAAACGGGCTCGAGCCAGAGACCGAACAGAGAAGCAACACATCGCCGGGACGGAAGTGGCAATGATCAACCACGAAATCTACCACATGCTCATCCTGATACCAACCCTTCCGCGCCTCTTCACTGGGCTCGCGACCGGGCGGCAATGGATGATCCACCCGTACGTTGACCTTGATAGGATGAATAGCAAACAGCCCTCCTGCACGCCCCAGGAGTTCGCCGGTACAATGGCCGCTATCGAAGTAGTGTAGCGCGCCACCATTGGCCATCGAATCAGCGATCAGCTTGGCAGCCTCCCGAATCACCGGTAACTGAGTAGAACGGATACGTTCCAAAATCTCACTACTCTTTTCCATATACTCCAGCGCGGACATAATAACCTCCCCAAAATGTTTCAATCCACCTGAGGGTCCCCGGCCAGCAATGACGGCTCGCGACGCAGCCCTTCTTCCAATCGAGCCAGTAGCTGATCGGTGAGCTCAACACCTCCATGCATCATCGCTCTCACCAGGGACCCGACGACAGGAGCGTGATGCGCCACGACGATCTCTGCGTTGGGGGCCACCTTAAGCACAGCCTCACGGAAGGGACCCAAGATCAGCTCTCCCGCCTTGAAAACAGACCCAAATGCGACGACGGGAAACGTTTCATTCTCCATCCGTAGCTTACGCGCGACGGCAATCACTGCCAGAGCCAACTCGCGGCCTGCCTCAGCCAAGATCGCCTGCGCCTTCTTGTCTCCCTGTTTTGCCACTTCCACCACCACAGGACAGAGCGCCGCCACCTCGTGCCGCGCCAACCCCTTTTGATAAAAGAGAGGAATCAATTCGTGCAGGTGCTTAAGGCCCAACACCTCGCGGACGGCTTGCTGAAGCCGGGTCGGCGGCTCTCGACCATCTTCAGCGCGCAAGGCAGCCCTCATTGCCTGGATTCCGATCCAATAGCCACTCCCCTCATCCCCCAAGACCGTCCCAAGTCCTCCGGCCCCCGCCCTTTCACCACGCCTATTGAATCCAGCCGCCAGCGATCCGGTACCGGCGTCCACAGCAATGCCATGGCGATAGCCTGACCAGGGGGAAACAGCCCACCAGGCGGCTTCCCACTCCCCCACCCCAATCACCTGCTCGGTTCCCGTCTCACGTCGAATGACCTCCTCGGCCATGGCAAGAGAGATTGGGCCACTCACCCCTGCGACAGCAGGCGGCAGGGATGGTGACCCGGCCGCCTGCCAAGCATCACACACAGCCTCAGTAATTGAGGCACGCGCCGTTTCCGCGGAGACAAAATTGAGATTGACAGGACCACCGCGCCCATAACCAAGCACCAGCCCTGTCTCATTGGCTATCAAACAATCCGTCTTAGTGCCACCACCATCGATGCCAAGGAAAATGCGTCCTCTTGTGCCCTCAGACGTCATAAAATCGTAATCTCCTAGAGCCGTGTCGCACCAGCCACGTGAAACCCACAATTGAGAGTGCACCCGACTTTCCGCACCCTAATGCTAGTTTATCACGCACAATCACCCATGTCAATCATGCGGTCGTTTTCGATCGAATTCGAGCATCGTTGCTGAGCCCCACGTTTTGCGCCTCTACCACGAACCCGGCGAGAGGAGCAAGAGGACGCGTGGATTGCCCTCACCCGCAGCCGACTTCGAGTAGGTCAGTATAGTGAAAACCACGTCCACCGCCTCAGGGCCTTCGTTGGTCCTCCGACGGGCGCACCACACGCAGGCTCTCATTCCATATCACGCCTACGCAGATCGAAATGTAGCGCACCGCGGTGGAATTACTTTCGAAATCGACCGATATAGCAACTTTCTCCTTTTTCTTGTCTCCGAACAGTTGACATTGGCATGCGAATATGCTATACTGGTTGTGTTGTTGAGCAGATGTCAGCCGGCAGGTAACGCTGGAAGCCTTAGAGGGCTTACGCCCAATGGGGACACAAACGTGAATTCGAAGTTCACTATCTGGGCGACAAGGTCATCTGAATGGTAAAGTCGCGGTGGAGACCATAGCCGTGATTCAGAAAACTTCCTATCTCCGCTATAGCTCTTTTCTCAAAGGTGTCACCAAGGACCAGCCTCCATCGGTGGTTGTGTCACAATGATCGGCGTGTAGAGGAACGGGCTGGCGTTCCTCTACCATCGTATCTCACATTATTATGTATGTGAAGTTCACTGAATGGAAGGAGGAAGTTTCATGGTCAAACAGGTCAAATTGTCACGGCGTAGGTTCCTTGAACTGGCAGCGATGTCTGCTGCTGGGGCGTTCCTGGCCGCTTGCGGCACGAAGGAAGCCCCCGGCGAAGAAGCCCCGCAAGAGGGGGCTGCGCCAGCAGAGACAAAGGAGGTCAAGATCGCCCGCTGCGGATGGTTGGAGTCGGAGATGCCCTTCGACCTAGCTATCGCCACATATAACAACCTGGAGGAGAGACAGACAGATCACGTTCAGATCATCCTGGATCCCGCAGGTAAGAGTGCCACTGATCAGGTTCTGGGTGAGATGATGGCATCCGGTGAGGAGGTCCCATGGAACTCCCATGTCTGCTTCACGCCGTTCCTCGATATGGTGCCAGCCATCTCGTTGGAGACGATCCAACCCTTTGATCCCTACCTCCAGTCCAGCACTATTCCCGATGCATCCAAACGCGTGCAGGATGACATGATCGGCTCCGTCCGCGCCGACAACTCCTACGAAGGTCAGCTCTACTCACTTCCCACCAACGTAGATGTCGTCTGTTTCCACTGGCGCACCGACTATGTCGAGGCCGTGGGATACGAGAAGTTCGAGACCATGGACGATGTCCTGGACGCTGCCATCAAAGTCACCGAGAAGTTCAAGGACGAGCAGATCTTCGGTTTTGCCCCCACGCCAGCAGTGACCTGGCGATACATCGCCGCGCTCCATCAGGCCTATAGCCCGCCCGAAAAACTATTCACCGAGGATGGTTTGCTCAACATCCTGGATGAGGGCTGGCTCCAGGCCATGGAGATCACAAAGAAATTCATCGACGCCGGTACTGTCCCAGATGGATGGGAGACTTGGGGCTATCCCGAGTCATGGAAACAAGGGAAGCTGGCCATGGCGCTTACTCAGCACTCCAATGGCTGCTGGGGCGGCATGATCTGGGGCTATGACAAGCTGGCGATGGCCCCGACGCCGTTGGGTAATCCGGATATTGGCAAGCCTGGCACCATGTTCTGGGCCACCAGCATGCCTCTCTACAAAAGCGCCCCCTACCCCCAGGAGACGACCGACTTCCTGGTCTGGCTGGTGGATCCCGACAATGAGTTGTGGAACAAGGGCGTGTTTAAGGCTGGTAAGATGGATGGTTTCAAGTCCGCCTATGAGAAGTACATCGATCCAGAGGACGTGACCCAGAGTTGGGCTATCGATGTACTCCCACTGCTGGAGGCAGCCACGCCGCCGCCGCCCACCAAGTGGTACATCACCGAGCATAAGGCGATCGTGCCGCAGTTCGTCGCTTACCTGAAGGGCGAGAAGCCCGCCAAGCAGGCTATGGAAGAGGCCTGGGACGAGATCCAGGCTGCCATCGCCAAGGATTAGCGTCGGCCAAGGGTGATGGGCGAAATAGCATGATCTGATGGGCAACCAGCAAAGCCTGAGCCGGGTCGAGCCGTCACTCTACTGAGCCGGCAGCCCGGCTCAGGTGATTTGTTGCCCCTCAGAAATAATTCCTGGTCGCTCACGGCAACACAACGTACGGAGACAACTATGGCAGCTGAAGCCAAGAAGTCGAATCTGGCGGTTTTCGTCGAAAATATCAAAGCTATACACCGCGAGGAATGGGGGGATATCTCTGGATACTTCTTCATCGCCCCCTTCGTGCTCATGTGGCTCGTGTTTGGTGGATACCCATATGTACGCGGTGTCCTCATTGCTTTCCAGGATTACCGGGTCTTTGACCGTTCCACATGGTCTTTCTTCAACTCCTTCGTTGGGCTCCGCAATTTCATCGAGATGGCACACGATCCATATGTGCTACCAGGCATCAAGTCAGCTTTCTACATGTGGATGGCCTGGTTCCCGGAGAGCTTGGTCTTCTCATTAGCCACCGCTATCATCCTCAATCGAGTCAAGAGAGCCAAGGTCTCTACTTTATATCGTGTGCTTATGACCCTGCCCTGGGTGATCCCCCTGGCGGCTTCCATGCCTATGTGGCAGCAAATCTATGAGCCCAACTTCGGCTACCTCAACTACGTTCTGAAAGAATATGTCGGTATCGCACATCCTCCCGCGTGGTTGTCAGACAAATTCTGGTACTGGCCAGCTTTCGGCGTCGCCGCGGTGTGGAAGGGCTTCGGCTATTACATGCTGCTCTTCCTTATCGGGCTCTACAACATCCCTAAGGAACACTATGAAGTAGCCCGCCTGGACGGAGCTAATTGGTGGCAGACGCTCTGGTACCTGGAATTGCCAAGTATCCGTAACATTATGTTGCTCTTCTTCGTGACCAACGTCGGATTCCTCAGCCTTGGTGTGACAGAAGGCATGACCTTTGGCCAAGGGCCAGGTAACTGTTGGAAGACATTAGCGCTTCACGCATACGACGAGGCCTTCACCGGCTCCATGCGCCTCGGCTACGGATCCGCCATAAATCTCGCCCTCGGAATTGGTAATCTGATCCTGGTCTCACTGATCTTCCGCTTCTTCAAGTCCGAGAAGGCATGAACGGGAGGAAAGCATGAGCGCGTCTTACAGGCTTCGCTACAGAGTCGGCAAAGTGGTTGGCGAAACGCTCAAACACCTGTACCTGATAATAGTCTCATCCTTTGGGCTGTTCCCGTTCATCTGGACCCTTTCGTCATCGTTGAAGGATCAGCAGGAACTGTATACGACGCTGCCCTCGCTGCTGCCAAAGAAGATCACTCTCATCAACTACCAGTACGTTCTAGCCGGTGTCCAGGGAGTGGGGAAAGCTGGTGCCGGCCAGCTCCTGCTTCTGTACCGGAACAGCGCCATCGTCGCCATCACAAGCACGCTGTTGAACGTCCTGATCGTCTCGCTAGCTGCTTACGCCTTCGCCCGCCTTAGGTTCCGGGGTCGTGATGCGATCTTCTATTTCTTTATCGTGCTGATGTTCCTGCCGGCCGGCGGTACGCTCATGGCCCAGTATGAGCTCCTAAAGAGGCTCAACCTGCTCGATAGTCTACTGGGGTTGATCTGCCTCTACACGACCGGGGGAAGCGTTGGCCTCTTCTTGATGCGTCAGATCTTCCTGGGAATTCCCAGCGAGCTGGAAGATGCCGCCCGAGTGGATGGAGCCTCAAACCTGCGCATTGCCTTCCAAATCATGTTTCCCCTGGCAACCTCTGGTATGGTCATGGTCGCGATCATGGGCTTCATCGCAAACTGGGGTGAATACCTTGTAGCCAAGACCATGATTATGTCTGCGGACAAGATGACGCTCCCGCCGGGCGTACAGAGCATCATCTTCGTCACACCAGGTGTGGGCAGGGTAGCCAGCTACGGGGTGAAAGCCACCTCGATCGCCCTGATGGTGCTTCCGGTTATCCTCATCTTCATCTTCCTCCAGCGCTGGTTCATCCGTGGCGCAGTGGAAGGTCTGAAACTGTAGCCACGGCGGCTCAACCGCAGCAGATTCGCAGCCCGGCAGCACACAAAGGAGAAAAACTCTGTTTCGTTAGAGATCGCTCCAGTAGTGGACAGAGGCCTCCCAGCGTTCTGGCGAGGCCTCACTTCCTTGCTCAGCCTAAGCCTCGCCCCCCAGCTTGATCACCTTGAAGAGTTGCATCCTGCGCAATGCCCACACCAACGAGGTCAATGCGACTATGAATAGAAGGCCTAAGAGCCAGTAGACACGCCCCACCTCCCGCCAGGCAATCTCGGTGACATAAGGGGGAATCCGCTCCACCTCTGTGGTCCCCACCTGAAAGTACGGGATAAAGACCAAACTCATCGCAGAGCCCAGTAGCGTCCCAACCCCAGCACCAAGGCCCAGAAGCAGCGCCAGCTCCCACGTCAGGACCGCCCTCATGCTACTGGCCGCAAGACCAATCGCCCGCAGGACACCGAATTCGATGGACCGTTGCTCAAAAGAGAAAACCGCATAGAGCGTGAAGCCCAATACAGTCAAGAGTCCAGTCGCAGCGAACCCCAGAGAAAGCACACCGAAGAGACCTTGGCGCTCAGGGCGCTGTTGCTCCTTTAGAATCTCAACGGACGGCACCTTCCAGTCTAAGATCTGTTGTCCCAGGTTCTGGCGGGCCGTGTCCACCAATAACTGAACATTTACATCCTCCTCCGTCGTCATCCAGATAGAGTATGGAAACTGGCCTCCCGCCTGCTGGAAGAGGTAATCGAGATTTCCCACGAGAAGAGGCCCTGTTTGTGGATACCAGGTCGGGAAGAGATCAAAGTCCCCCACGACCACAAGATCAAGCACGGTGACCTGGCCAAACATGTCCACCCGCGCCTGCAACCGATCCCCCACTTCAAGGAGGGAATCTTGCATGAAGCTCTTTGGTACCAAGACGCCATTGGGACTGATCGCCAGCCGGTTCATCAATGCCCCCAGGCTCTCAGAGGCGAAATCGTCGCGCCAGAAAGCGACTGCCGGGAAGTCCACACGATCGATCCCCATGAAAGTCGCCGTGCGCTCCCCCGAGGGGGTCTGAGCCACAGCGGCGTAATGCCCCACTCGTGTCGCATGCCTAGCACCAGGCAGAGCCTCGTACTCGCTGACGGGCACAAACAACCATCGAGGGCCAGCGGTGGCATCGGTTTGGCCGGAACCAAGGTAAGCCTGGACATCCTCGCTTACCGCCTTCCCCACATCAGTAAGCTGTAAATCCGCCCCGACGGCGTAGAACATCTGATCATGCAGATGGGCGTTGAGCGTTTGAGCCAGCGTCGCCGTGAAGATCGACAGACTCAGTGTCAGGATCAGCAAAGCCAATGGGATAGCATAAGCCCTGGGGGTTCGCGCCAGATACCGAACAGCCACAAGCAGAGTGAGATTCTTCGTATGGCTCAGCACCCAGGCCAGAAAAGCCATGAAAGGTGACACCACGCGCAAAGACACGAGCGTGAGCCCTACTAGGCCCAGGCTAGGTACCAGGAACAGCAATGGGTTGTCCATCAGACTACCACGAAGCACAGATGTGACAGGCAAGAGGCTGCCTTGCCCTCGTAGGAGATACAGCCCGTAGCCAGCAGGAAGCAAGAGCAGGAAATCCAAACCGGCACGTCGCCACCATGGCCTGCGCATCATGCGAGCACGCTCCCGTCGATAGGTGACCACCGTCTCCTCTGCAGTCTCACGTGTTGGCAGAAGCAGAGTCACCAACGCCAGTCCGATGGCCAGCGCCCCTAGCCGGAGAGAGTCCGAGGTCAGGCGAGAATCAAGCGCCAGCTTGGGCAGCGTAAAGTCCAGGAATCCCCGCGCCCGCCCTATCAACTGAGAGAGACGAAGGCCAACGAACATCCCCAACGGGAAAGCAAGTCCCGCCTGTAAGAGACCCTGAACCAGGGCGATCATAACAACCTGACGAGACGTCGCTCCACGACCACGGAGCACAGCGACCTCCAGACGATGGCGTTCGACCCAGAGATATGAAACCAGACTCATAAAGGCCAACATCAACCCTACTGTGGGCAGGCTGAAGGCATAGAGCAACACCATCAACGTCCGTTTGGCACTACGATACGCTTGTAACGCACCGACGGGTGAATTGACAAGCTCGATACCAGGCAGGAGCATCGCGGCTTGCTGGTGCGCTTCAAGGCCACCCCGGATCAGCGCACTAGTGCTGCGATGTTCGACGCGGTGGCTATCCATGCCCAAGTACCACGCAGCGACATACACTTCGTCATCTAGCGCGTTGGCAATAGCCCCCCCAAATGAACCCTTAGCCACGAGAAATCTCTCCTCGAATGTGCTAGGGTCAAAGAACCAGAACGGTTCATCAGGATCAGCGGGGTACCAGACCCCGACAATTTTGACGGGTAGGGCTGTTGCGACTTCAAAGCCATCTCGCTCGTTTCTGAAGAAGGCTGTATAGATCTCGCCAACCTGGAAACCAAGTCGGGTGGCCAGCGCCCCACTCACCAGGACCTCGACGGGCTGCCCCTGTGTTGCATCTGACGTCTCAGAAGGATACCTCCCTTCGGCTATGACAATATGGGAGGACAGGTCACTGATCCAACCGAAACTTGCCCACAGGAGAGGTGTGCTCCGCACATCGAAAGTGGTCTGACCCTGGGGAAAGAGCGCAAAGGGATCCGTCTGAACATAACGCCCCAGGAAAGCCAATGGCAGCCCGATTGTCTCCGCCGCCTGGTGTGAAAGATAAGCATCAACCGGCTGAATGTCCTCCCATTGTTTGGGCGTATGAGAGGCTGCGCTATAGCGGAAGAGATACCCAAGCAAGGGAATAGAGTCCGCATTCTCCTCAGCACGGGCCACATGCCTGAGAAACATTCGGGCATAGACCGCATCTGCGTAAGCGGGGACACTCACTGTCAGCGCTACAGCCAATATCCAGCCGAGTGTTGATGCGGCAGCCAGTGTCCGCTGTGCACTCAATCTTTTGGCAGCGACCGTCAGGATTGACCAACACCTAAGCAGTAACCGCATGGATCATATCTCCAGCATTCTCAGTTAAACAGACACACCTGTCAGCAATGCAACAAAGAGACACACCTCTTCTTTCGAAATTGATCGATGTCGATTCTTTTAATTGACCGAAGTGTTTGATTATGCTATACTATAATTATATACACAATATCTCAGATGTGCGACCCTGGTCGGACACCTGTTTTGAACAGTCAAAAGGTACTGACTGCCACGGGAGCCAAGGAGTGATCGGTCCTTGTTGAGAGAAGAACGCCATCGGATAATCCTAGAACAGTTACACAGCGATGGTCTGGTCACTGTCGCCCAATTAAGTCAATCCCTCGGTGTTAGTGAGGTCACGATACGCCGCGATCTACGGGAGCTGGATGAACAGGGCAAACTGCAGCGAGCCCGCGGTGGCGCGCTGTCAAGGGTTCAAATCCCACCACCGGAGCCTCCGGTCATCCAAAGAATGGAGCAGGCGCGTGAGATAAAGGACTGCATAGGGCGCCAGGCAGCAAGCCTGATCGCCGATGGCGATGCAGTCTTCATTGGATCTGGCTCAACCGCCGTCTACGTTGCCCGACACCTGACCAACCGACGCAACTTGACCGTAGTGACCAATGCCCTGACAGTCGCCAGCGAGCTGGCTGCCGCTGACGGTGTCACAGTGGTCATGACTGGAGGGATGATGCGCGGTTCAGAGCTTTCACTAGTGGGACACATCGCTGAACTGGCCTTGGACGAAGTCCGGGTTGACAAGGTTGTCATGGGGATGCGCGCCATCAGCCTGGAGGCTGGACTTACCAACGATTTTCTGCCCGAGGTCATGACGGATCGGGCCATCATTAAGATGGCTCGCGAGCTCATTATCGTTGCAGACCATACAAAGTTCGGGAAGGTAGCAGCAGCTTACGTGGCCCCTGTCTCCCGAATCACCACGCTGATCACCGACCCAGGCATTCCCGCCGACACACTGGCCGCCCTGGAGGAGCTGGGAATCCGGGTGATTATGGCATCGTGCACTAATAGCAA
>CAZHBB010000062.1:0-18058 GCA_964530185.1 uncultured Anaerolineales bacterium | reverse complement strand
GTCCGAACAGCGATCCGGCCCAATAATCACTCGCCGGTCCATGCTCAAACGCTAAAATATGAATGGCGTACCTTAGCCATAGACCTACGCCATAGAGGTCATCTCCAGATCTGAGGAGGCGAAGGGACATGAAAGCGATGGTGTTGGAACGTATCGGAGCCCTTAAACCAGATGCCCAACCGCTCAAACTGCGCGACCTGCCAGATCCGGTCCCCGGGCCGAAAGAGGTCCTTATCCGCGTGAGCGCCTGCGGCGTCTGCCATACCGAGCTGGACGAGATTGAGGGACGTACGCCGCCCTCGACGCTGCCCATGATCCTGGGCCATGAGGTTGTGGGGCGCGTCGTCGACAGGGGGGCCGACGCCAAACGATTCGCCATCGGCGACCGCGTCGGTGTCGCCTGGATCTTCTCCGCCTGTGGCCATTGCGACGCCTGTCAGCGCGGGGAGGAAAACCTGTGTAAGGAGTTCCGGGCGACCGGGCGCGATGCCTTCGGCGGCTATGCGGAGTACATGCGGGTCAACGAGGCTTTTGCCTATCCCATCCCCAAGGTTTTCTCCGATGTCGAGGCCGCACCTCTGCTCTGCGCCGGCGGCGTTGGCTATCGCTCCCTGAGGCTCTGCCAGCTTCAGGACGGCCAACGGCTGGGCCTCACTGGCTTTGGTGCCTCCGGTCACCTGGTGATTCAGGTGGCGCACAAGCTCTATCCCCACACCGAAGTCTATGTCTTCGCCCGTAACCCGCAGCAACGCGAGCTAGCCCGCACCCTGGGAGCTGTCTGGGCTGGTGACACTGAGAAGCAAGCGCCGGTCAAACTTGATGCGATCATTGACACCACTCCAGCGTGGAAACCGGTCGTGGAGGCTCTGAAGAACCTGGCACCGGGAGGACGACTCGTCATCAACGCCATACGAAAGGAGGCGGGCGACCAAGCTTACCTGATGAACCTGGACTATGCAACGCACCTGTGGCTGGAGAAGGAGATCAAGAGCGTCGCTAACGTCACGCGCAGGGATGTGGCGGAGTTCCTGGAGCTGGCTGCCAGCATTCCTATCAAACCCGTAGTGCAGACCTATCCGTTGGAGGAAGCTAATAAGGCCCTGATGGCCCTCAAGGGTGGCAGGGTAAAAGGCGCCAAGGTGCTCACCATGACGCCTTGAAGGCCATTGCCCCGCCCATAGACCGCCGTGCCTTGGTGCAACGGATGCGATATGATAAAGGGATAACCAGGTGCCGAGGGAGCTTCCTTCATATGTCGCTCATCCCACAGCGGGCGGCTACTCAGTCCAGCTCAAATCAACTCCTGGAGCAGCGCCCGCCAGGGTATGTCAGGGCGCAGCGCCTCCCCAACGCGGGCCAGATCGCCCAGGCGCTGGCGGCGTTCCAGGTAAGCTACCAACTCACGCGCCTTGCCCACCCGTCCCTCCGCTGGCAGGCTCTCGAAATCGATCCCTAGGTCGTAGCAGAGCGTGCGCAGCTCCTCCTCGTCGAAACGCTCGACCAGGGTCTGACGCAGTCGCACTGCCTGACGCTGCTCCCAGGCCAGATCGAGCCCCTCTAGCAGCGACCGCACCTCGATCCGCTTTCTCAAGCCCGGGGGCACGAAGCTCCTCTCGCCCATGGCCTCCAGGTCCAGGAGATATTGATAATCCACCAGGATCTCCGGATGATCGGGGAGAGGCACCTTTTCCTGCACTTCGATGCCCGAGATGGAGCCATGGATGACATCAAAGTGGAAGCGAATCAGGCTCAGCAACACGCGCCGGGTGCGCTCCGGCCCTTTGACCCAGACCAAGATCTTGCGGTCCTCGCGGTCAGCCCTGACCAGCGCCAGGTTCCCTTGATCAGCGACCACGACACCGCTGCGCCAGAACAGGTTCTCGTGGATGAAACGGTGCATTCGGACGATAAACCGTGAGATAATGCTGCTGGGTAGCACGTTGTAGTGGTATTCAAACCGCAGGACATCGTCCCATGAGTCAGGCCCCAGAGGCGGCGCCTCCTTGCTGAGAAGGTCTGGGATCAGGTAGCGCGCCGTCACCGTTCCCTCGAAGGGAAAGCAAAGCTCGAACTTCTGCATCATGTCCAGGATGAACTGGTGTTTGTGTCGGGGGTAGGTGCGAGGATCGAGGATATCATCGAGGTCCGAGCGCTCCAACACCCCATGACGCTCCACCAAACGAGGGTCATTCAGTATGCGGTAGACGCCGTTGGTCACCCACTGAGGGTTCAAAATATTCGTGTCCTCCAACCTGGGATCGTCCTGGAAGTTCAAAACCACCCCCAGGTCATGCAAGAAGCCGATAAGCGTGCGCTGACTCCGTCCGTCCAGCACCCCGTGGGCGCGACATACCTCCAGATAGCGCTCATAGGGCACGTAGTCGTGATCCAGACGCTCCATCTCCTCCTTGACTGCAAACCAGGAGTTCAGGAGGTTGTCCCGCACGTGCGGCATGCGGGTGACCTCGCGCGCGATGCGGGCACGCAGGCGGTCGATTCCCAGCCCCGTGGCACAAGACGTCTCCAAAATGGCCCGGATCTGTGGGTATTTGAGCATCAACCCCCTGCGGTCCAGGTCCAGCCGCTCCAGGTCGGCCTTGTTGCCCACCACAATCACGGGGGAATCCCCACCAAAGCTCTGAATGATCTTCAGCCAGTACTCCAGCCGGTTCTCCTCCTCGCTTAGACGGCAGTCCAACACCAGCAGATAGAGAGTGCGGCGGGTCAAGAAGAACTGATGGGTCGCGTGCATGATCTCCTGGCCCCCGAAGTCCCACACATTGAGCTTGATCTCGGTCTGGTTGACCTGCACGCGCCAGGGTTGGATAGCGATCCCTTCCGTCTTAGATTCCCAGGGATCGTAGGTGTCTGCGATCAGACGTCGGGTCAGCGATGTCTTGCCGACCCCTGCCTGTCCTACCAACACCATCTTGGCTTCGTTGAGGGGCCGCTTAGCTCCCTCCAGGTGCTCCACGTAGTAGGTCAGGATGGCCTCTGGCTCCTCACGCCGCGCCAAGATCTCTGGAGGGATGGCCAGCGGATTGTCCGCAAGATCCAGCCAAACGAGCGCCCGCAGCCGCCCGATGGTGGGAGGGAGGGAGACCAGTTGGTTACGTCGCAGGTCGAGGTGGCGTAGGCGGTTCAGGTCGCCGATCTCGAAAGGCAGATGCGTAATGGCATTAGTGTGCAGCACCAGGGTGAGCAGGCGCTTGAGGACACCGATCTCACGCGGCAGCGTGCTCAATCGGTTGTCGTGCAGCTCCAGATAGGTGAGCCGCTGGAGATAGCGCACCTCCGGCGGCAGCGCGCGGACGTGCGTATGGTCCACAATCAGTCGTTCCAGGTTGCTCAAACGCCACACCGCTGGGGGGATCTCCGTCATGGCGTTCCCTCCCAGGTTGAGGACTCGCAGCCGGGAGAGATATTCCATCTCCAAGGGCAATGCCACCAGCGGGTTGCTCCACAGATGCAGCTCTTCGAGGTTGATCAACCTCAACAGTACCTGCGGGAAGACCTGAAGCTGGTTCTCGCGCAGATCTAGCTCCTTGAGGTTCACCAACATCTCCATCTCGGGGGGCAATGAAAGGAGACGGTTGTCGCGCAGGTCCAGCGTCTGGAGGTTGGTCAGCAGTCCGATCTCCGGCACCAGGGAGACCAACTGATTGTGGCGCAGGTCCAGGCGCACCAGTTGGCGCAGCCGCCCAATCTCGGGGGGCAGCGCGATCAGATCGTTGCCGCAGAGGTCCAGCGAGACCAACTGGTCCAGCACGCCAATCTCCGGCGGAAGCACGGTCAACTCTTGATAACTAAGATCGAGGTGGGTTGCTCCCGCTTCGACCGCTTGCCTGATGATAGTTAGAAGCTGCTCATCGTTCACGTATAGCCCCCACGATGGTGCGATATCGCGTCAATCTGGCCCATGCCCCTGCAGCGGCCAACTGGGCTTGCTCAGGCCATGTCGAGAGAAGCCGGGGTCTAAGCTCAGTCTCCCCGATTATGGCCTCCAATTCGAAGGGCGTCAATCGCGCCAGTTGCTCGTAGAGCATGATGCCGGCGGCACGGAGCACTGCCTGTGTCTCCTCATCGAGGCCCCAGAGCCGTGTGAGATCATCGGGCTCCACCAATTGGCGCTCCTCGGGCCGCTCCGACGGCAGATCGGGTAGCGAGAGGTCGAAAGCTACCTGCGCAGGGCGATCGCGCCAGCGGTAGTCGTGGGCCAACGACTCCACGAAGTCCCTCAGCACCTCGCCTTTGTCTTCGATGGCCCATGCATCGCCCCGCCACCGGTAGAGCAGACCACAGCGGATCTGCTGGGCGTACGGCTGCGCGTTCCAACGGTGGATCTCGTCGTAGACAGCCCGCACCCACCCCAGGTTGCGGTTAACCCAGCCCAGGTCATGTTCACCCGACGGCCGGTGTAACGGATTCATCTCGGTGATGTAGACAGGCACATGGTGCCACTGAGCAGGAATGCGTTCCATGAAGAGACGATAGATCTGGAAATCGTAATAGTGATCCCCCAGCGGACCCGAACCGTTCCCGAAACGCTTCAGATGGGTGACCAGCGCCGGATCCGGCCCGTGGGTGTAAGCATGGAGCACGATCCCGTCCAGCTCCTCGATATGGGTCAACATCGAGGTAAAATAGTCCAGAGGGCGCCAGCGGACTCCTCCCAGACGCCGCATGGGCATGTAGTTGTAGGGATCAATGGCACCGGGGCAGACGACGGCATTGGGAAGCACCCGTTTGATGGCCACATAGGTGCGGTTGAACGCGTCGGCGTACATCTCAGGCGTGATGTGCTCCACAGGGTGTTCGAACCCGCCAGGGTGCTCTCGCGGATTGTTCTGCTCATTACCGATCTGGATGGTCCATGTATAGTCCAGGGGAGAGCGCCCGGCGTCACGCAGGTAAACCTCAACCCAACGCGCGGCAGCCGCCGCGAAGTCATCGTAATAGCGCGACTCGGGCAGCGTGCCCCCAGGCTCATATCCGTGGTTCAGACGGATGATGACCCCATACCCCCGATCGGCCCAATCCCACAGCCGCCGCCGTATCTCAGGGATCAATTGAATGGCATGAGGGTGACGACCGCAGATCTCGGTGAAGAGGATCCAACCGCGTTTGCGCTGGCTCTCGAATAAGTCCCGAATGCGTCCCCGGTCGTAGACCTCGTCGGCCACCGAGACTGCATGGACGCCGAAGATATAGGGACAGAGGCCCGTCCGCATCGGTCCGATGGGTGCCGGCGCCCTCTCGTCCTTCTTCTCATCAGGGTGACGCACATACCAGGCTGCCACGTATCCCTCGTACTGGGCCGGGGTCCGTACGTGTATCCACTCACCCCGGCGTCCCACCTTCCGCCCCGTCTCCTCAGGATCCTCCAGGGAGCGCAAGATCGTGTCATGAGGCACCCACCAGATCCTCTTGTAGTGGGTACCTGGTCCCGCCCTCACCCGCAGTCCGGCGCCTGGCGCATTCACCCTCACCCAGGAGGTCGGTTTACCCTGGTGTGGGTCGGGGAGCACACGGCCTTGCATCCCTGGCTCGAGTTTCAGGAACCGTGCGGCGCAGAACCCCTCCTCGCCCAGGGGGTCCTGGACATGCAACCACGTCCCCCACTGCCCTACTTTGGCGCTTAGAGTCTCCTCTTCCTCCAACGCTCTTAGCCAGGTGCCAGGCTGGAGACGGCGGATCACTTGAGCATCGGTGGCGGGCGATCTCCGCAGGCGCAGCCGTTCCCCATCCGTGGAGACCACCACGAAAATGACCTGAGCCGTGGGGGGCAATTTCACCTCCGTGCCCTCCCCAGGACGGACGTACCAGGCAGCCACCCACCCCAGAGCCCCCCCCGCCGTCCGCACCCAGAGCCATTGTCCCCGCCGTCCGACCTTAGCGGCGACGGCCCACGGATCCTCCAGAGCCTCCAGCCGCTCACCAGAGTGAACCTGGCCCACGACCGGACTGCCCACATATGGCAGCATCCGCACGTTAAGGGAAGGGGCATCATCCGATGCCCCCCGGACGTCCACCACCAACTCCATTGTGACCACCGCGGGTATAGGATTCTCGTCGTCCGAGGTCATCACGAAAGGCTCGGGGTCTATCAAGTCGTAAGGGAAGTGGGTATCGCCCCGCAGCGTTGCACCGTGGCATTTGAGGCCGAAGTGCACGTGCACCCCCCGAGTGAAGCCCGTGTCGCCAGCCAGGCCGATCACGTCCCCCGCGTGGACGACTTGTCCCCGCACCACCACGACCCGAGAGAGGTGGGCATAGAGCGTCTCATAACCGCCCATGTGCTGTAGGCGGATCTGATTGCCGTAGGGCTTCACCAGAGGATCAGCGAACGCATCCAGACGCACGTCACTGACCATACCGTCGGCAGCAGCCAGGACTGCATCATGAGTGGATGCCCGCAGGTCGACTCCTTCGTGCCCAGGCAGGCCAAACCTGCCGTAGAGCTCCGGATGCTCTCCGAACCGCTGGTCGATCACCGCGCGCCGCACGGGCCATCGCAACCGTAGCGCCGCCATTTACCTCCCCATGACAGCCTGGGTCAAGTGTTACAATTCTGTTACAATTGTGTTATGGGCCGACACTTTCCTAAAGTGTAGGTACGTTGTTCCAGAAGTCAACGTGACAGTCCAGCATGCCGGCCTGCCGGCAGAAGTTGAGGCCCTCTCATCCTCCAGGCTCCCTCTTGAAGGTAGTGCGGACCACTGCCAACGCGGTTGCCATATGGAACCAACTCGACCGGAGACGCAGACCCACGTGCGGTCGGAGCCACGCTACCTCGGCAAGTGGTTGCCACGGATGGGCGCTCACGGTAGAATCGGGGTCAGTGCCAAGGAGAAGGGCCGAGGAGACCAATCTGAATGCCTGATATGGAAGACACAGATGGACTGAACGATGGGTTCGTCATCAAAGCCCAGAGCGGCTTCTACACCATCTTGACCGACTCCGGGGAGCAGGTCGTCGCGCGCATCCGTGGACGCCTGAAGAAGGAGCGCCGCGACACTACCATCGTGGCCGTGGGCGACAGGGTGCGCTGGCGGGCCATGTCCGATGGTGGATACGTCATCGAGGAGGTCTACGAACGCAAACGTGCCCTCTCGCGGCTGCGCCCTCTACCCTACGGACGCGGTGCACGCCGATGGGACCGCAAGGGTTACCTCCGGGAGCAGGAGCAGGTCATCATTGCCAATCCAGACCAGGCAGTCTTCGTCCTGGCCTGTGCCAATCCGGAACCACGGCTGCGCATGTTGGACCGGCTTCTGGTGGGCGCGGAGCGACAGGAAATCCCCGCCCTCATCTGCGCCAACAAGGTCGACCTGGTGGGCCTGGAGGAGGCCCGTCGGATGTTCTCCGTGTACGAGCACATCGGCTACCCGGTGGTCTACACCAGCGCAGTGACCGGGCAGGGAGTGGACGAGTTGCGGGAGCGGCTGCGAAACAAGATCTCGGCTCTGATCGGCCCCTCTGGGGTGGGGAAATCCAGCCTGCTGAACGCCTTGGAGCCAGGGTTAGGACAGCGTATCATGGAGGTGAGTCGGGTCACCGGTAAAGGGAAACACACCACCACCGTGACCGAGTTGATCCCGTTGCAGGAAGGAGGATGGGTCGCCGACACTCCGGGGATTCGCGCCCTGGCGCTGTTCGACTTGGACCCCGAGGAAATCGACGCCTACTTCCCCGACATCGCGCCCTACGTGCCCCATTGCGCATTCTCCGACTGCACCCACACCGTCGAGCCAGGCTGCGCTGTCCGGGCGGCGCTCGAGGAGGGGAAGATCGACCGACATCGTTATGAAAGCTACGTGCGGCTCCATCAGGAGCACCGCAAGCTGGCGGACATGTATTGGTGGGGAATCGAAGAGCCGTAGCCGACAGAGATGCGGCCACGTCCCACGCAGGATGAGAACAGATCAAAAATCAGGAGGTTGACTCATGTCATTCACAGGAAGAGGCATCGCTCGATGGATGCGGGTCGTAGCCCTCGTCGCCATGCTGGGCCTGTTGGTCGCGACACCCGTGTCGGCGGCACAGGAGACCAGGGGCTTTCCCCCACTGCCCCAATGGCCCATCATCGGCCCGCTGCTGAGAATGCTGGGCCTGATCAAGCCCGCCACCCCCACACCACCTCCACCCCCTACGCCCGATCCCACCCTGCCGGAGTACCATATCACCACGTTGGAGGATCTCCGAGAACTGCAGGAGTTGGAGGAGGGGGAGAAAGTGCGGGTAGTGCTGGCGGAAGAGGACGCCAACGAAATGATCGCCCAGATTCTGAAGCAACAGGCCACCGTCAGTCTATCGTTCGAGCAGGGTTATATGATGGTGCAGGCGTTTGTGGACCAATCCTTGCTGAAGCAGGTGGGGGCCGACCTGCCCGACCTCGGCGACGGCGAACTCGAGATCAGGGTCACACTCACCATCCAAACCTCGGACTGCCAGCCTGTGATCACCCTCAACAAAGTGGAGGTCAACGGCTGGAGCATGGGGCTGCGCGGCGTGGCCCAGCGCGCGCTTGATGAGCGGCTGCCTTACCTTTGGCCCGCGCAGGCCTGCCTGGAGGCAGTCTTCCTGACGCCAGGGCAGCTCGCCATCGAGGGCTACCGGCGCTAGCGGCTCTGAAACGTCCCCAGGCGCCTAGGACCAGACCAATGTGACGAGTGGAAGAGACTATGAGCCTGAGCACGGGTAAACTGATTGCACGCCGCCTCATCAACGGCATCGTACGGGCATTGACCTATCTCACGTGCGAGGTCGATGCCCATGAGCTCAAGCGCGTCCCGGTGGTTGGGCCCGCCATCCTCATCGTCAACCACATCAACTTCCTGGAACTGCCTATCCTATACCCACGCATCCCCAGCGACCTGGGGGTAGGGTTCTCCAAAAAAGAGAACTGGGACAACCCCATCTATCGCCTTCTTTTCACCAATTGGAACATCCTGCCCATTGAGCGTGACACGGCGGATATAAGCGCTATCCGGAGCGGACTGCAGGTGCTGCAGGAGGGCAAGATCCTCTTTATCACTCCTGAGGGGACCCGTAGCCATGATGGACGGCTCCAGCGGGGCAAGGCCGGCGTGGTGCTGATCGCCATACGCAGCCAGGTCCCCGTGTGGCCCATTGCCTGCTATGGGGGAGAGAAATTCATGGAGAACCTGAAGCGGCTGCGTCGGACGCCATACCACGTGCGGGTGGGCAACCCCTTCCGCGTGAATACCCGTGGCGTCAAGGTCACCCGCCAGGTTCGCCAGCAGATCGTGGATGAGATGATGTATCAGTTGGCCGCGCTGATGCCCCCTCCCTACCGCGGCGTCTACAGCGACTTAGAGCACGCTACCGAGACCTATCTGGAGTTCGAACATCCCGGGGATAGCAACCTGCTGCGCGCACGGCAGGTCACTACGAGGGAATCCCAAAGTCAGAGACGCTAAATGGAAAGGGAGTACAGAAACCATGGAATACCGATTACTGGGATCTACAGGTGTCAAAGTGTCGAAGCTCTGTTTCGGAACCATGTCGTTCGGTGGTGATGCAGACGAGGAAACGTCGGCTGCCATGTTCCACCGTTGCCGCGAGGTGGGTATTAACTTCTTCGATTGCGCCAACGTTTATTCCAAGGGGCGAGCCGAGGAGATCCTGGGCCGCCTCATCAAGGGATGTCGGGATGAGGTGGTGATCACCAGCAAAGTCTACTTTCCCACCGGCCCTGACGTGAACGCACGAGGGGCCCACCGGCGCCACATCATGCGCGCCGTGGAGGAGAGTTTGCGGCGGCTGCAGACCGAGACCATCGACATCTATTTCATTCACCACTTCGATCCGGAGACTCCCCTGAAAGAGACGCTGCGCGCCCTCGATGACCTAGTGTCGCAGGGCAAGATCCTCTACCCCGGTGCCAGCAACTTCGCCGCCTGGCAGGTGACCAAGGCGCTGGGCATCTCGGCACTGCACCACTGGGCCCGCTTCGAAGTGCTGCAGCCAATGTACAATCTGGTGAAGCGCCAGGCCGAGGTCGAGATCCTGCCCATGGCCCGCTCTGAGGGCCTGGGCGTCATCCCCTACAGCCCCCTGGGAGGTGGGCTGCTGACGGGCAAGTACGGCGTCGGGAAGCTGCCCTCAGAGGGCCGACTGGTGAGCAACCCCATGTACCGCAAACGCTACGGCGACCGCTGGGTCTACGAGGTCGCCGAGAATTTCACACGCTTCGCCCAGGAACATGGCTACAACCCGGTAAGCCTGGCCGTGGCGTGGGTCGCCAGCCATCCTGCCGTCACCGCGCCCATCATTGGCGCCCGCAACGTGGAGCAGCTCGAGGGCTCGCTGGGCGCTCTCGAGATTGAGATGACGCCCGATCTACGAGCCGCCATCTCGGCCCTCTCGCCGGAACCGCCTCCGGCTACCGACCGTTCCGAGGAGAAAGAAGGAGATCTCTTCAGCGCCCAGCTCAAGCGCGGCTAAGGGATGACGACTCCCCAACTCCAACGTAGTTCACGCGGCGGCGTACCATGGCGCGCCGCCGCGTACACTTTCTCGATACCCGCTGCGATGCGAGGTCAGGACCTCACGGGCCGGTCACTGCCAGGGTCAGCGGTCGGGCCTCGCCCGCCATCTGAGGGTTATAGTAGTCGTAGACCATACTGGCCGGCACCTGAGCTACCACTGGGAACCGAGCCCGCAGCCGATAGCTGAAGGTCAGCGGCGCCTCGCTCGTCAAGTCCGAGACGTAGAGGATAATCTGCCGCCCGGTCAGTTCGAAACGCTGCACCCGCGCGAAAGCGTAATCAGGGGGCACGTCCCGATAACGGGCTACCAGGTGCGCCAGGTCCTCGCGCTCCACGATGAAACCCGGCGGCAGTCCCAGGTCGATGATCGCCTGCTTGGCGGTCGCTCCAGGCTCGTTGAGGGTGACAGTGACATCCACCCTGACAGTATCGTCGACTTTCAGGTCCGTGCGATCGTAGGCCACATCCACCGTGACCAGGTCCCCAACGGGTGCCAGGTCGGGGTAGCGTGCCAGGCTCTCCCAAGGCAGGTAGAAGCTCGTGACCACCTGATACATCAAAGATCCTGTCCCCTCCATGGTGAGATGCAGCGGCACTGACTGGCCCAGTGGAAGGTCATCGAAGATCACCATCTGCACCACGTCGAAGCTCTCGGGCGTCACGCGGACCGTGCGAGCCTGACGATTCCCAAGCTGGATCGTGACCACCGCGTCGGCCGACTCAGCCCCTGCGCTCGCGCTGGCGATGAGGGCTTTGAGCGCCAACACCGTGGCCGAAGTGGTTTCCCATGTGCCAAAACTGTCCTTGTTGCGCACCAAATAGGTGATGGCAGCATTGGCCAGATCGAGGTGACGCTGTCCCCGGAGGAAGGCCAGGGCTGCCGCCGCGGTCACCTCCAGCCGACCGCTGGGGCCGGAGCCGCCCATGTAGGTCTCTCGGCCCGGCTCCCAATAGACGGACTTGCCGTCGCGCTGCGCCGCCCCCGCCAGCCGATCCAACGCGCGCTCCGTAGCTGGGGAGAGCGCATCGCCCAAGGCGACGTCATGGGCCACCAGGGCGTTGGCCACCAGGGCCAGATCATACGTCACCTGGACCTGCGAGAGCGATTCACGCAGGAAGTCCACTCCTCGCCTGGTATGGGGATCATCGGCGTAGCCCGCGTCGCTCAGCCCCCACACTACGAAAGCGGTGACCGGCACCCGTTCGGTCATGCCCGTCAGGCTTGTCTCATGGAAGCCCTCCACCCCCACCCAGGAACCGTCACCCTCCTGATGGTCGAAGAGCCAGGCCGCAATCCGCTCCACCAGGGCCGGATCTACCTCATACACCCGGCTCATATCGCCAAACTCCTGCAGCCCGTATGCAGTGAGCATAGGGTCGGCAGGGGCCTCACCGAAGAGGCTAAAGCCGCCCGGCTCCCCTGGCACCTCAAAGGTCGTCAGCCGCTGATAGCCCAGGTTGATGTAGCTCTCAGCCTTCATCTGCACTTCTGGCGAGACTTGGCCCGTGCGCTTCAGGTAATCCAGCACCAGGATGTTGGGGTACGTGGTCGAGGAGGTCTGCTCAAAGCAGCCGAACGGCATTCGCAACAGGGCGTCCAATCCCTCCACCACCTGGCTAACCACGCCGGGGTAGATCTTGACCATCACCTTCTGCGTGCCCGCGATGGCCTCGCCGGGGACCTGTACCTCGGTCTCCACAGGGGCCGTAGGCACCAGCCGATCCGACACGTCCACCTGCAAAAGCTTACCATTGGGGAAGACCTGCAGCGGCTTGCGGATGGCGTCGGACATCTGCGAGCCGTAGGCGTACACCTCGAACTGCTGGCGGCCGAAGCGGACCGCCCGGATCCGGAAAGTCACCACGCTGATATCGTTGGCGCCGATCTCGATCTCCTTCACGGGGTCGTCCAGCAGCTCGAACCACCTGTCCTCGACCAACTCCAATCGCACGGTCTGAGGTTCCGGCAGGTAGTTGAAGACCCCCACTGGCACCGCCACCTCATCTCCCACGGTCAAGGCTGTGGGAAGGTCCAGGTCGATAAAGAAATCCTGGAAGACCCGCAGCCCCACAGTCGCGCTGCCCAACCGCCCGTCCTGAGAGGAGGCAAGGGCAGCCACACGCCAGGTGGTGATACTGTCGGCCACGTCAAAGCTCACCTCCAGGTGCCCCCGCGCATCGGTCTCCGCGTCGGGAAGCCACAGCATGGTCTCCGGGAAGTAGGCCCGCAACCGGGGGGGCTGGCCCGAGGCCGCCGTGGTGGTCTCCCCGGCCTCGCTACCCGCTGCGGCGTCGTCCATTACGACCTCCAGGGATTTCTCCACGGGCCTCTCAACCAGCGCCCCTGGGAGCGCCATGGCTCGTGGCATGGCGCCCTCCTCCACCCATACCTCCTGCGGTCCACCGATCTGATTGGCTCCCATGCCACCGCCTGTCGCCATCAGGACCACCAGCAACAGCGCGATGAAAGGCAACCCTACCAGCACGCCGGCAGTGCCGGCCACCGGTTGTCGCGCGACGTAGAAGGAGCCAGCTCGGAGAAGCAGCGCCACCCCGCCCAGCAGAACCGCCCACAGCGCCGCCATGACCAGCGCCTGGGCTGGCGACGCCGTCGTGCGACCTGCTGACCACACAATCAGCACCGCTGCGCCTACAAAGAGAACGATCAGGGCCAGCGTGATTCCCAGGGCCAGGTCACGTTGACGCCAGGCCACTACGAGCCAGGTAACCAGGCCCAGCAGCCCCCCCCCGCCCAGCAACAATGCCAGGCCCGTGAGCACCGCCTCCTGCAATCGCCACAACAGGTTGTCCACCAGCCAGAGCATGCCCAACAACCAGAAGCCCCCGGCCAGCAGCACTGCCAGGGCGATGCCCAGGCTGCGCCAGAAGCCCCCACGCTGTGCCACAGACACGATGTTGATCACCAGCAGCAGAAGCGGGAGCACCACGCACGCCGCCAGCGCCCCACGGCTGAGGGTGGCGAAAAAGGCTTGCTGACGTTGACGGGCCTCCTGTAGCGCCCGCTCGTGCGAGTTCACCTGCAGGGTGAAAGGCTCCACCTCAGCGGCCGCCGAGGCCAGCGCGGCCTTGCCCGCCGCCTCCCGCGCCTGGAAAAGCTCGGGGTCGCACTCTCCAACCTCATCGCTGCCCTCGCAGGACGGCGTCAACAACTCTCCCATGCTCAGGCCGTGCAGCTCGTACTTCGGCTCCAGGAGCTCGCGCTCCAGCAGGAAGTAGAGCTTGGCAAAGCCCGGGTCCTGCTCGGCCAGGGCAAAGACCGACTCGTCCACGATGGCTAGGCCCAACGCAGCAGGCACGCCCTGGCCCTCTTCTCCTGTCACGTCAATGGAAAGCTTAGCTGGATCGCCAGGCCGGTAGACTTCCGCGTCCGGCGTCAGGGCCACCGAAAGGTCGTCGGCCTGTTCCACCACCGCCAGGCGTGTGTCGCGGATGATGTGCCCGCTGCGTGTGATACGATAGGCGTGCAGCGTGAGCGTGCCGTAGAGGTCCGGCGTCAGGTCGATGGTCACCTCTGCTCGCCCGTCCTCCACATCCACCGCCCGTGTGCTCACCGTCTGGCCCTCGCGCACGATGTCCAGATAGACAGTACCTGTGGGCCGCGAGGTGAGGATAGTGGCCAGCATGGTCTCGCCGACGCGGTAGACAGGTGCGGCGATGCGCAGCAGCACGCTTTCCTCTGCCCCCTCGCCCATCAGCACGAACTCACGCTGCGCCTCGGCACCACTGCCATCCCGCGCGGTCACCAATACAGCCAGGGTAGGCTCCTTAGGGGTGATAGCGAGCTCTGCCAGGCCGTAAGCCCCCGTGCTGGCGTGGAGGGTCTCGCCGCTGTCACGGAGGTAGAGTTCTACCTCCGCCTGCGCCGGTGTACCGTCGGGATAGCTTGTCAACACGTAGAGCAGGTTCTCCACCCCCACATGGATCCGGCCGCCCTCAGGCACCACCTGGATGATAAGGTTCTCCCGGGCCACCGGCAGCGAGAGCCGCCCTACCTCGGTGTGGTCAGCCTGATCGGTTACCCGTGCCTCCAGATAGAAACGAGCCCCGCCGCCCTCCAACTCGCTGCCCACCAGGTACTCAGGCAACATGAACTCGAAAGTAAAAGTCCCCTGTGCATCAGTCTGCCCTTCGATGACCACCGCTGTGTTCTGGGTCACATCGTAAGTGTAGCCCTCGATGCGCACCCGGCCCTGAGCCACGTCCTTGCCAAAGAAGTAGTGCGCGTGAAGCGTCCCCATCACACGCTCACCAGGGCGATAGAAGGCGTGGTCTGTCGTCAACGCCACCTCAAACTTGGGCAACGTGTAGTGCTCCACGGTGACGGTCTTCTCCGAGACGGTATTGCCTACTTGCGCCGTGATCTTGTAGGCGCCAGCGTTCAATTCGTCAGCGAGCTGGAAGTCAGCCGCCGCCACGCCAAAGGCCGAGGCCGTCAGGTGCTTGCGGAAGACCGTGTTGCCCCGCCCGTCCTGCACCACCACCGTCACCGGCTGCTGGGCGGCCGGCCGCAGGTCAAAGCTGGCCAGGGCCAGCACGCGGATATGGATGACCTGCCCAGGCTGATAGATGGGCTTGTCGGTGCTGACCAGCACGCGATACTCGCGGCGTACCGTGACCGGTTGCTCGAAGCGGTCCGCGCCCAGCGCTGAGCGCGTCTCCACCACCAGCACCTGCTGGCCCTCGGCAGACTCGGGCACGGTGAAGGCGACCCCTAGCGTTCCCCTCTCGTCGGTGGTGCCCTCGAAGAGCACCTGCCCGCGCCCCCCTTCTCGAGGGCGCATCAGCACCTTCACCGAGGCGCCGGGCAAAGGTGCGGCGTCGCGGCTATCCCGCACCACCACCCGCATGGCAGTCGTGCTGCCTGGCACCAGTGTACTCTGTCCCAGCACCAGCGTCTCATGCTGGCTCAAGTGCTGGGGCAGATGGGCGTAGTAGGCCACCACGGCAGCCAATCCGCCCGCCCCCAGCAGAATCAGGACCCCAAACGCTATCAGGAACCATCGCCATCGATGCATCTCCCTACCTCCTTCCAGACCCCTACGTCGGCAGCCAACCACGGCTATAGTAGGGACGCACCACGCCCTGCGGAAGTTCCACCATGGGGTGATAGAACATCACGGCCGGGGAGGTCGCGCACCGGTACAGTCGATCAGAGACTGTAGCTCAAAAGACTCAGTTCGAGGCAAATTCAGAAGACAATCCCGTCTCTCGTGGAACGGCCGTGGCTCCACCGCCTATGACCCAGCGCTACAGGCAAGTTGTCCCTGGAACTACAGTGCGCGCCGCTTAGAAGAACAGCCAGAAAGCCATCGGTGAAACCTTTCGGGACGTCCAGAACGTGGGGACATGGCCGTCGCAAAGGCCATCCCCAGACAAGGAGCAAGGGTGTAGACGGCTCCACCTCACAGTCCGCGCACCTCGACGGCGGGCAACCAACGACGTGCCTCCTCCGCCATCGCCTGGAGCACAGAAGCTTCATAAGGCGTGACTTGCTGCAACGCAGGGTCCAGGGTGTACACCGTCCTGAACTGCTGCAGCACATACAAGGCCCCCTCGCCCAGGCCGAGCCCCGCCAGCCAGCGCACCAGCGCCTCGATAGCGGCCCGGTCCAACATGCCCGGCACCACGGTGGTGCGCAACTCGTAGGGGACGTCCGCGTCGAGCAGGAGCGCCAGTGAGGTCCCGATGCGTGTCAGGTCAAGATCCGATCGCCCTGCGAGCCGGGCATAGAGCGTCGGCGGCCCCTTCACGTCCATCGCCACATAGTCCACCAGCCGACGCCGGATAAGCTCCCGCAGCACCTCAGGGCGATAGCCGTTGGTGTCCAGCTTGGTTCGAAAACCCCTTCGATGGAGCTCCTCCAGGAAGGCGGGCAGCGCCGGCTGCAGTGTCGGCTCCCCACCTGTCAGCACCACACCCGTGATCTTGCCGCGGCGACGCTCCAGCAGGTCCCACACCGCGTGCAGGTCAACGCGCGGCAGGGTGCGAGGTTGCAACACCAGATCCGCGTTGTGGCACATAGGGCAGCGGAAATTGCAGCCAGCCGTGAAAAGCACAGTGCTGATATGGCCTGGGAAGTCGATGAGCGAGGTTCGTTGCCAGCCCCGCACATCAAGCCCGGATATGAGCGCCTCGGTCCCAGCGCTCAACCCAGGATCGCGACACACCATGCTGCCTCACTCCTCGGACGGAGGCACATGCTCAACCTGAAACACCCTACGCTCTGCAAACTCCTGCTGTTTGCCCCGATTCCAGGCCTGCACCGGGCGCAGATAGCCCACCACACGTGAATAGACCTCGCAAGGCACCCGCAATACCGTGCGTCCCTTGGCCTGCTCCTTCGACTCATCCACCTTGCGCTCTGCCATCTCATGCTCCTTTCTTCTCCTCGGCACCGGTGACCGGGGTTAGGCCCCCTCAGGCACCGGTACGCCGAACTGCGCCAACTGCTCCGGGGTGTGTTCGTAGGGACAATAGCGATGCTCCCCGGGGATATAGCCATGGACCGGGCACACACTGAACGTAGGGGTCAGGGTGAAGTAGGGGAGCCGGTAGTTCTCCGCCACGGTCCGTACCAACCGCCTCGCCTGTCGCCAATCGTCGATCTGCTCCCCAAGGAAGATGTGCAATACCGTGCCGCCCGTGTACAGCGTCTGAAGGTCCTCCTGGTGATCCAGCACCTCGAACAGATCGTCGCTGTAACCGACCGGCAGATGTGTGCTATTGGTGTAGTAGGGCGCCTCTTCCGTGCCCGAGGTGATGATATCAGGGTAGCGCTTACGATCCGCTCGCGCCAGACGGAAGGTCGCCCCCTCAGCCGGGGTCGCCTCCAGGTTATAGAGATTCCCCGTCTCGTGCTGGAACCGCGTCAGGATCTCGCGCATGAACTCCAGCGTACGCACCGCGAACGCTTTGCCCTCGGGATGGTCGATGCCCACCCCCAACATATTCAAACAGGCCTCGTGCATCCCGTTCAGCCCGATCGTCGAGAAGTGATTGCTCCAATAACTGCCGGCCCGCTCCTTGACGTGGCGCAGATAGTGACGACTGTAAGGATACAGCCCCCGATCGGTCAACCCCTCCAGCACTTTGCGCTTGATCTCCAGGCTTGTCCTGGCGATCTCCATCAAGCGCTCCAGGCGCGCGTGGAAATCCTGCTCGTCCTGCGCCAGATACCCCAGGCGCGCCAGGTTCATGGTCACTACCCCGACAGAACCGGTGAGTGGTGCAGCCGCGAACAGCCCACCCATGCGCCTGCGCAACTCCCGATTGTCCAGTCGCAGACGACAGCACATGCTTCGGGCATCCTCGGGTGACATATCGCTGCTGATGAAGTTGGCGAAGTAGGGGATCCCATAGCGCGCGGTCATCGCCCACACAGGCGCAAGGGCATCGTCCTCCCAATCGAAGTCGCGGGAGATGTTATAGGTGGGAATGGGGAAAGTGAAGACCCTGCCACGGGCGTCACCCTCCAACATTATCTCAGCGAACGCCCGATTGAGCAGGTCCATCTCGGGTTGGAA
>CAZHBB010000061.1:9904-18104 GCA_964530185.1 uncultured Anaerolineales bacterium | reverse complement strand
GTCTGTGTCGCGGGTAGGGTCAACACGCTCGAGGGACGCGCCCTTGACAGACGTGCCTGGATGCGGAACTATCTGTTGTAGAACGCCGTCACCCCAGACAACTCCGTCCACGAGAGTGTCTGTCCAGTCGAGGAGCAGGACGGCATCGCCCGCATTGCGGAGCGCAAAGGGGTAATCTGGGTTCCCCCATGCAGGGTATGGGGTCATATCAGGGACCTCCGCTCTGCTATCATAGAATTCGAGATCGGCCTGGGGCACCATGCTGGCGTTAACTGCGATAACGAGCGTCGCACCTGCCGCGAGCCATGTACCGTCCGGGAACTGGAACATGGGCTCATACGCATCAGGTCTCTCTGCGTCTCCCAACTTCCAGCCGCTCAGGTCAATCGCCACTGCGGTGGGATTGTAGATCTCTACCCACTCCGATTCTGGGGCAGAGACGCTGTAGAGCACTTCACTGATAAGAGGATAATCAGCGGGCGGAGGCGGCGGTGTGTACTGTCGAAGGATTAGCGGTAGATAGATCGGATTGGCAAGATACCAATCGCATGCGAATGCAGTCTGCAGATAGCTGTATACTTCCGTAGTCCGCACCTGGAGAGCGACCTCACGGTTAATCTTGTTCGAGGCTTCACTACCGTTGATGGACCCCAGGTGAACATAGCTGTCTCCATTGCCGAATTTCACCAGCACTATCTTGTTATGGATGCCGTCGCCTGTTGGATCCCCAATAGCTGCATGGAGGTCAATCCCCTCGTGGGCAGCAACGTCGTTGAGGTAGGCGACAGTCTGTGCGTTATCGATATGGACATTAGCCCCCTCCGCAAAAGGATGGCCGTTGAGCAGCACTCTTACACGGGCACCACGCCGGGCGGCCTCGATGTAGGCCTCTAGCCGTAGGTTAGGAGCCTGATTCTCCTCACTGTCCTCACTCCAATTGACCTGCTCGTACATCTGTTCCACGTAGATCTCATCACCTGGGCCGGCGCGCTTTATCAGCCCGATAAGAGCATCGCTCTGTCTTAGAGCGGCTTCGGGGGCGGTGAAAAGCTCGAAAACGAACTCCCCTTTCGAGACCAACGGATCCGCGAAGCGTATGGTATAGGTAACACCTGCTGGGGGGTGAAGATCGACCAGGTCTGGGTCGGGCAGACCATAGGTGTCAGAATACATTGTGTTCCACCGGACTACGTCGTTATGGTGCGCGGGGTCGAGGTCGAGTGAGAAGATAGTTGCCGCGCGTTGTACCAGTGGTGACGCATCGGTAACGAGAACAACGCCGCGAGAACCTGAGGTCCGGGGAGCAGCCCTGCGGGAGGGAAGTCCGGAGGGCGTCAAGTTCTGTGTGCTCACGGCAAGCCATGTGTCATCGACAAGGATCATTTTGGCATGCAGGTAAGCATAGCGTGCATACCGATAGTCGTCTGGCCTGTGAATCATGAACCAACACGCTCCACCTGATGCCTCGAGCATCTGACACGCATAAAGCTCTGTGTTCCACTCGACTGAGTTTGCTCCGACGCCAACTGGGTTGCCTGCAAGCAGGACGGTGACAGCAACGCCCTCCTCAGCTTTCTGCGCGAGGATCCGCATCAGGTCAGGATGAGTGAGAGTGTACAGTTCTGCGGAAATTGTTCTACGCGCCGACATCAGAGTGGTAGAGACCACATTGAAGGCATTGTCTGGGGCAATTCCTACGGTGATTGAAGCATTGACCACGACGGAGAGGGGATGAAAGAGGATCGTTTCGTCCCATCCGGGATAGCGTACTCTCCGCCCCAATTGCGGGTTACCAGGGTTCTGAATCCAATCGTTGAGAGTATTGGTGTCGGATATGGGCAGAGCGGTCTTCTCGTCAGGTATACGTGACAGGATTTGTCCGGCTTGTCCACGTAAGTGGTTGTAGTACCAGGTCAAAGCGGGGCCACTCCAACCTGGGACGTTAAGCTCTCCAGCCCCATAGACAAGGGTATCTGCTATGCGACCATGAAGGTCCCGGAGCAGTACCTCATCGCCTGCGTTTGCTAAGCCCGGCCAGGGTATGAGGACTGCCTGGGGAACGAAACCGAAAGATGCAGCGAAGGCGTCTGCATCGCGGGCCAGCCATGCACGCGCGCCAGGGGCAACGAACAGATTGTCCAGAGGATAACAACGTTGTTCGCCCGAGACGTCTTTACAGAGGGCCCAGTCGTCAAGCGCAGCGGGAGCACTTCCGACGTTCACAAGTTCAATGGCTTCATCCCGATCGTAGGGCTGATACCCGTCATAGAGGACGCCGGAGATCAGCAGTCGGGGCTCTCCAACTTGCGATGTCACCGTCACAATATTATTAGATGTAAGTGCATCAAACGTCTGGGATTTTACTATCGCCTGGTTGGTGATGACATGGACGTCGGTCACAGGTGTAGTGAGTTGAACTGTGAGGATCAACGAGACCTCGGCTCCCGGTGCCAGAGAAGGAAGAGTCCACACCAGAGGCGTCTCTGATACCGATATAGGTACTGAAGCCGTGTACCTCAGGAGGCGCACCTGCGGGGAGAGGACGTCGGTTAATATCGGAGAATGGGCGCAAGAGGGCCCGAGGTTCTTTACGCTCAACCCATATGTGAAGGGATCCTCACTCAATACGGTCGAGGGCCCGTTCTTACTCACCCTCAAGTTCGCACTCGAAGTTTGTACAAATGTTCGCCACACTGCTGCGTTATCGGCTGGATTAAGCTCTGAGGTCGTCGCTGTAGCCGAGATATGATTGGTCAACCATTGTTCTGGGTCAACGGTTGTGCTAACTCTAGTGGTCAACCCGAGGACACTGACCCCGCCCGGGTGTAGAGCTGGAAGGTGCCAGACACCTACATGTTCTGTGTGCGTGAACGGCCAATCCGATGACTGACTGATGAATGAGGTACCGAGTGGGAAAGCATCTGTCACGACGAGTTGTGTGGCAGTCAAGCCTCCTCGATTGCGGAGCAGGATGCTATAAGTGATTAGAGCACCTGGTGACACATCTGCAAGGCCAAACTTAACAATGGTCAAGTCCGCACGCCGAAGCCAACGTGGATAGAACGCAGAATTGATCGCTCTAGGCGTGCCCTGGATCGGCTGGCCAGCAGCGTCGTGGCCCGTGACGATCGTACCATCGTTGCTGGTCCAATTGTCGTCCGTATCCGGCGCGTCAGGAGCCCGGCGCTCCAGACTGCGGTAGTCTGGTGCTCCCCCTTCGCCGCCATTGGGCCATGGCCCTCCGTCAGCATTGACCGAGTCGATCACTGTGCCCTGTGGCCCTATGAGCAACAGCGTTTCACCTGTGTTGGCCAGTCCGTTGCCAAATGGTAATATCAAGTCGGCTGGCACATCGCTGACAGTATTATCATCAGTCCGCTCAATTAAGAAGTATCCATGGGGCACGATGATACCCGTGAGCGCGAGCGTGGGGTCGCCATCCGATGCCTTTAGCAGCCAGCCGTCAAGGCTGAACGTCATTTCTGAGGTGTTGTACAGCTCGATCCACTCATCGGCCCAACTGGCCTCGGTCCCACCCCATGCGACTTCGTTGATGATCACACTGGGGGATTCAGAGGTGGCGGACATCATCGTGCTATCGGTATTGGCCATTGAGTCGGGAGATTGGGCACGGAGAGCGTCCAGTATCCACTCCCGTGGTTGGACAATCCAGGCAAACACTGTGAGGAAGCCCAAGCACAGAGCTGCGTTGAGCCGCAAATATCGCCTCACTGGCGGTCGCGCTGAACGAGGGCATGGAGGCACAGAAGCCCCGCTTTCGCTGGTTGTCGACAGTGCGCTATGTCGCATTATAGGCGAGATGTGAGGCATGCAACTGCTTGGCGATCAATTCGGGTGCTCTATGCTCCATGCCCCATGCCCCGGATTGATTGCCGTGGTACTGAACCCGGCTATAATGGGGTGGCTGATTTGATTGTGAGCGGACCGCCGGAAAGGGGTGGAAGTTCGCTCCTCTTCCAAATTTGAGGGTAGCACTCACCAAGAGGTGCATGATGGACAAGAGTCTCCGCGTTCTGCTGGTTGCTGCAGAGGCGACTCCTTTTGCCAAAGTAGGAGGACTGGCGGAGTTCGCTGGTTCTCTTCCGAAAGCGTTACGAAAACTGGGAGTCGACGCCCGGTTGATCCTTCCACGCTATGGCGATCGGAGCCATGCCGGGCTCCCATCAATGCGCAAGATCGGGACGACGCTCCGGGTGCCCATTGGGCCAGACTACGAGGCAGCCCATCTCCTGTATGGCGTGGTCGATGGTGTACCAGTTTATATGGTCTTCAACGATCAATATTTCGGCAACCGAGATCGAGTCTATGGCTTTAATGACGATCCACAGCGGTTTACTTTCTTCTCACGAGCCGTTATTGAGGCTCTGAAGGGACTTGATTGGATTCCTGATGTGCTCCATGCTACCGATTGGCACACTGCACCGATACCCACATGGCTCAAGATCTATGGACAGGATGTAGTGCCATATCAGGACATCGCGACCCTGTACACAATCCGAGACTTTGAGTATCAGGGGGAATGCGGTCGGCTCCTACTGAACTTTTGCCGCATGGAGAAGGTGCCGCATCTGGATGTGGAGCGGCCCGGGAAAGTCAACTGGATGGCGCAAGGGATTGCCCATGCCGATGTGATCAGTACGGTGAGTCCTACGTATGCCCATGAGATTTGCGATACAGATCTTGGCGGGGCGCTGCGACCTTTGCTTTCAGCACGTCGTGACAGGTTCTTCGGTATCCTAAGCGGTATCGACACCCAGGTATGGGATCCCTCTGTCGACCCCGCGTTGGCACAGACTTACGACAGCGAGACCGTCCACATGCGGGTGGTCAATAAGCAGGCACTGCAACGTGAGCTTCATCTGTCTCCTGAACGTAAGGCGCCCCTTATCGGTACCGTGAGTCGTATTGATCCGCACAAGGGCGTAGGGCTGTTGTCCGCCGCACTCGACGAGATCTTGGATCGGCATCGTATGCAATTCGTGTTCCTGGGCACGGGGGAGGATGAGGAGCTAAAGCAACAAATTCTTGATCTCCAACAGAAATATCCGCAGGCTGTGCGTGTGCTGGTGCGTTATGATGAACGCATGGCTCGGAGGATCTACGGGGGAGCCGATCTGTTTGTTTTGCCCAGTCAACATGAGTCGGTGAGCGTCGCCGTGATGGCGGCGATGCGCTATGGTGCGGTGCCTGTTGTGAGGGCAACCGGCGGCCTGGTGGACACTGTCGTAGATATAGACCAAGAGCCGGATCGGGGTACGGGTTTCACGTTTACTGCTTTTGAAGCAGGTGCGCTGCGTCAAGCTATCGAGCGGGCTTTGACGGCGTTCGCTATGCCAGCCACGTGGGGGGATCTCCAAAAGCGTGCTATGACACGCGATTTTTCCTGGGGAGCCTCGGCGCGGGGGTACATTGACCTGTATCGGCGAGCAACGGCTCTGCACCAGCGTCATCGATAGTGAACCTGTGGGATTGGTCAGCGCTTATGACTTGGCTTATGACTTGAGACGTGCGCTGATTGTGAGCCGCCTGCTCGCTGGTAACATTTACCCGTTTGTCAGGTCTGGTGTCATGGCGCTACGAACTGGACTATTCGGTGGCCGTGGCGCGCAGCGGAACCTGAAGACCTCTCTTTGGTGGGGACCACTTTCATGACGACTTATCGGAAACCGCTTCTCTGTATTCATGGGCACTTCTACCAGCCTCCACGTGATGACCCCTTCACTGGAGTGTATCGGGTAGAGCCCAGCGCCAGTCCCTATGATAACTGGAATGAGCGTATTGCGCATGATTGCTACGCACCCAACCTCGCAGCTGGCAACTTCGAGCGAATCAGCTTCAACATCGGGGAGACGCTGACTCGTTGGCTGTACCAGCACGAACGTGCTACTTACCAAGGGCTTGTGCGAGCGACGCAGCGGTACCGTAACCGTTTCGGGGAAGGCAATGGCGTCGCGCAGGCAGCACATCACACTATTCTCCCGCTTGCGCGTGGGCGTGACAAGCGCTGTCAAGTTCGCTGGGGCATTGCCAGCTTCCGCTATCGCTTCGGTTATCGTCCCCTTGGAATGTGGCTTCCTGAAATGGCAGTCGACCTGGAGGTGCTTGATATTCTGGCCAGGGAGGGTGTTCAATTTACTATCCTATCGGAGGAGCAGGTCGAGGGTCAACTCACCCAGGGAGCTGGCCCTTATCTTGTGAGGTTGTCCCAGGGGCGTTCCATTGCGATCTTTGTTCGGGATCGCGCGCTCTCAAATTATCTGTCTTTTCAGATGCCCGACGCTGAGCAAGCGAAAGCCATGTTGAACGATGTTATGGCCTCGCGTTCGCCCGGGATGCTTACATTGATCGCAACTGACGGCGAGACATTTGGACATCATCAGCGGCACGGCGTGCAGGTCCTTGAACGCTTGACGCAGCCCGGCCCACGTGATGCCTATGAGGTCACGACGCTAGGGCGTCTTCTTCGCGAGCGCCCTCCCCGTGTGGAGATCGCGATCCGTGAGAATACCGCATGGAGCTGTCCTCACCATTTAGCTCGTTGGGTAACTGGTTGCGCCTGCACGTCTGGGTGTGGGCATTGGAAGGGCGCGTTACGCCGGGCTCTGGACAACCTTTCACGCGATATTGATGAAGTATATCTGGCCGCCATTCGTCGTCAAAACGTCGCGCCATGGCACTTGCGGGATGACTACGCTCGGGTTGTGTTTGGACGGATGGACCCGGTTGCTTTTCTCCATGAGAACGACCTGGGACACTTGACGCCAATCGCTCAACAGCGTATTCTCCAATTGCTGGAGGCTCAGCTCTTTCGTCAACGTATGTTCATGAGTTGCGCCTTCTTCTTTGAGGACTTAGAGCGGGTTGAACCTCGCTACGCGTTGGCCAGTGCAGCTCGCGCTATCGCACTAACCTATTATGCGACTGGTGACGATCTGACGCGTGCCTTTCGTCGCGACCTGACTGTGGCTATCAGCCCCCAGACAGGGCGAACCGGTGCCGACATGCTGGACGATTTGCTTCATGAGGCGTCTTTTGGACGAAGCCCTTTGGGCAATGGTGTGCCGGGCGGCGGAAGAATACCCACACCGGCCGCGGCAATCATCTCCCCTGCCGATCAACACTAATCCCCATCATTTAGAATGAAATGAATAGTAGGGTGGGGATGCATTAGGGATGGTCTAGCCTTGTCACACAACAGCGTACCAGCGCCCGCAGCCGACCATAGAGAGCTTGGGAAACAGGATACTCGCCCCTGGTACGTCCTGGCGGTGGCTGCGGTGTTGTTGAGCGCCATGGTCCTGCGTTTCTTCAATCTGAACTGGGACAGTGGGACGCATATCCACCCGGATGAACGATATCTGACCATGGTCGTTAGCGCGGTCAGGCTTCCCGGTGAGACTCGAAGTGTTCTTTCCCCGTCGTCGGAGGGGCAGGCTGCGCCTAAGGGGTGGCCAGAGGCCCTTCAGTTGTATTGGGACACCAAGCACTCCCCGTTGAATCCGGCAAATTACGAGCACTTTGTGAACTATGTCTACGGCACGCTCCCTCTGTTTGCCACGCGGGCAACGGCTCTCTGGGTTGATAGGTGGGCGTGCGTGTCCCAACCTTCGCTTGGAGGCCGTGTAGTCCAGCGCCTCTTGACCGGATCATCCCACCCGTGTGCTCCTGGGTTCTTCACCGGGTATGAGGGGATCCATCTGGTGGGACGATGCCTGGCGGCATTGGCGGATCTCGGCACCCTGATAGCTGTCATGCTGATGGCAAGGTTGGTGGCGTCCACTGTCAGCACTGAGCGTGGTGCTTCCCGGTGGATGAGCTTGATTGTCGGGATGCTTTACACGTGTACGGTGCTGGCTGTTCAATATGCGCATTTCTTCGTGGTCGATAGCTTTGCGACGGTATTTGTGACTGCCACTCTGTTGTTCAGTATCTATGCCCTCCGCACTCATAAAGCAGGGTGGATGGTACCGGCGGGCCTGATGGCGGGACTAGCCGTGGCATCCAAGATCAGTGTGTGGCCCTTGGGTATGTTGTTGGCGCTGGCCGGCCTTTGGCTTCTCAAGGACACTCGATATCTGCCTCGGGTTATGGCCTTTTTGGCTGTTGCGACGTTGGCTGGGGCAGTGGCCTTTCGAACTGCTCAACCCTATGCGTTCGAAGGCCCCGGCTTCTTCGATGT
>CAZHBB010000061.1:0-9804 GCA_964530185.1 uncultured Anaerolineales bacterium | reverse complement strand
TGGCCTTTCGAACTGCTCAACCCTATGCGTTCGAAGGCCCCGGCTTCTTCGATGTGAAGCTCAACCCCCAGTGGCTCGAGACCATGCGAAGTATTCGTGACCTGATGCGCGGACAACAGGATGTGCCGTTTGGTCACCAATGGACGGGACGAGCCCCCATCATTTTCCCCTTGCGAAACATGATCTTCTGGGGAATGGGCATTCCATTGGGCATTGCTTCCTGGATAGGGTGGGGCGTTGTTGGGTGGCGTTTATGGTCTCGGGAGCAACATCTGGACACTCTGGGGATGGAGCGAGCTCTGTGGCTGCTGTGGATCTGGGGTGGGGGATTCTTCCTGTACCAGGGGGCTCAGTGGGTCAAGTCCATGCGTTATCTATTGCCCGTCTATCCTGTCTTCGTCATCTTTGCGGGCTGGCTCCTACTGCAACTGAGGGTGCGCGCTTCCTCCTTGCGGCGCACGGCACTGCAATCCCTCCTTCGAGCTACGCCCGCCCTGGTTGTGCTGGGGACAGGTGTATGGTGCTTTGCTTTTCTGAACATCTACGCCCACCCTTTGACCCGCCTTGTGGCTTCGGAGTGGATGCGTCTGCATATTCCCGCCGCAGTGAATCTGCGGACCGCCTCAGGAGAGCTGATTCCCTTACCTGTGTCGCGGGCTGAGCTTAATGCGACCGGTGCCAACATCGTACTCCACCTGGATGCTCTGCCACACACGGGTGAACGGCTCTCGGCCGCGTCAGAGGGTGTGCGGGTTGTCGCTGTGGAATTGCCAAAAGTCGGGGCGCGGGGGATCGAAGGCATTCGGCACATTCAAGTGATTCTCAATGGATTCGAGGGCGAGGGCTCGGTAGCGCTGGCCGCTGGAAACACCAGGCTATCAGCCAGGTTGTCGTTCCCGGCTCCGGTGACGCTACGGCCAGATGGCCCAATTGATATGGTGATCACGCTTCTATCAGGAGATCCTGTTACCCTCGATACTTCCGTTATTGCTAACGAACATTGGGATGACCCATTGCCCTTGCGGCTCGCTGGATGGGACCCGTTCCGTGATTGGTACAGGGGGTTGGAATCCAGCCCGAGTGGGCTCATGAACAACTATGATAATGATACCCTGGAGAAGCGCCGGCAGTTGCTCAATTGGCTTGACGAGGCCGACTATATTGTCCTGTCAAGCAATCGTCTCTTTGCATCCATCCCCCGCCTCCCCATGCGCTATCCGTTGACAACAGCTTACTATCAGGCTCTGTTCAATGGAACTCTTGGTTTTGAGCTTGAAGCTGAGTTTGTCTCGTACCCGACGATCGGTCCCTGTCAGTTTCCTGACCAGGAAATGCCCTTCCAGTTGCCGACACCTCGGTTCACAACAGCTCGCCCATGTGAGATCCGACTGCCCGCAGCCGAGGAAGCATTTAGCGTCTACGACCATCCTACGGTTTTCCTTTTCAAGAAGACGCCAACCTACTCTCACGAGAGGGCCCGTGAAATACTGTCCGTTAGCCTTCTGGATCATGTGCGGTGGATGACGCCGCGGGAGGCCACGCGGACGGGGGGGCGCGATCCGGCCACCAAGCTTCTGGCATCACCCAGGATACGCGCCGAGCAGGAGGCGGGCGGCACATGGTCTGAGTTGTTTGACCGGTCCGCTCTCCAGAACCGGTCTCAGCGGGCAGCCATCGTGGTGTGGGCTCTGATGTTGACCGCTCTGGGATGGTTGGCCTACCCGTGGCTTTTCCGGGCCTTCCCGAATCTTCATCTACACGGGTACGGTGTTGCGCGCGTAGTAGGCCTCCTGGTGTGGTCGTACGTTCCGTGGCTCCTGTCCAGTCTTCACATTCTCCCGCATTCCCGAGGATTGCTGTGGGCTGTCTTTCTCGCCTTGCTCCTCCTATCCGTTTGGGCAGCCTATCGCCAGCGCCGGGGTCTGGGGAAATTGCTTTCCCAAGAGTGGCGCGCTTTCCTTGTGGTCGACGCACTCTTCTTGGGCCTCTATCTGGCCTGGGTGGGGGTGCGCTGGCTGAATCCCGATCTATGGCATCCGGTAACCGGCGGCGAGAAGCCTATGGACTTTGCGTACCTGAACGCCGTCATCAAGTCCACATGGTTTCCCCCTTATGACCCATGGTTCGCGGGGGGTAATCTCAATTACTATTATTTTGGATTCGTGATGATCGGTAGCCTGGTGAAGGCATTGGGCATCATCCCTAGCATCGCCTACAATCTCGCAGTGCCCTCTCTGTTTGCACTCACTGGGCTTGGTGCTTACACCGTTGCCAGCAACCTGGCGGGCGGGGATAGGCGACGCGGCATGCGGGCAGGCCTTTGGGCGACGTTGTTGGTGTTGATTGCGGGGAACCTGGGAGAGGTTCAGTTGCTGGTCAAGGGCTTTGCTCAAGTAGGCGGCATTCAGTTTGATAGTCTGATCCCAGGCTATCCGCTGATGGTCTCAGCGGTGGTTGGCCTTTGGAAGGTGTTATTCCACGGTGCTTCTTTGCCGTTCAGGCCAGAATGGTGGTATTGGAACGCCAGTCGTATTATCCCGGTGAAGCCGGGTGAGGTGGGACCGATCAATGAGTTCCCGGCGTTTACCTTCCTCTATGCAGACCTCCATGCTCACATGATGGCTATGCCGTTGGTGTACGTGAGCCTGACGATAGCCTTGCAGTGGGCACTGGGGCAATATAGCACGCATGTGGGCGAGCGGCGAGGTGTATGGCGCTGGCTTCCCCGTCCAGCGCTGACGCTGCCTTTAGCGTCACTTGTGGCGGGTGCTCTGAGGGCAACCAATACCTGGGACTACCCCACGGCCCTGGCTCTCATGAGTGTGGGGTATTGGCTTGGTGGGCTTGAACGCCTGCTTCCCCCTCTGAGGAAGCCACGAGCAGGGTCCCTGGGAGCACGTGGTGGACAACTGCTGGCCTGGATAGCTACTCCTTTGCTGTTGCTGGTTGGGGCAGAGCTGGCGTTTCGACCGTACACGGCAGCGTATGTCGGCGTCTATGCGGCCTTTGACTGGTGGACTGGAAGCCGCACACCGCTGGGGACGTATCTACTTATGTATGGTCAATTCCTTTTCCCTATTGGTGTAGCTGCTGCGGCAGGCCTGTGGCATTGGGCAAGGACAAAGTATGGGCCAGATGCACGTGGCCTCAATGTGGCAGAACAACTTGGCTTGGGGACAGGGGCAATCCCTCAGAGATCGACCGAAAGCATGTGGAGTCAACAGGCTTTGGTGTCGGTTGCGACAGTGCTCGGCATGTTGATCGTCGGAGTTATCCTCGTCGGTTATTTGAGGGTACCTATCGCGTGGTTATTGGTGCCGTTGGGGACGGTCGCGGCTGCGTTTGTGTTGCGTAGTGACGGCCCCATCCAGCGGCGGGTGTTGTGGTTCTGGGTTGGAACTGCGGTGGCGCTAAGTCTACTTGTGGAAATCGCGGTCCTCAAGGGGGACATCGGCCGCATGAACACCGTCTTCAAGTTCCACCTGGAGGTGTGGGCCTTGCTGGGAGTAAGTGCCGCCGTGTTTGCGGAACAACTGGTCCATGGTGGTGGCAGCGTCAGTGTTGCCCGCCAGCAGCAGTCGGAGCATCGTGTCACAGGGACTCTAGCCAATGTATGGGACGTCCATACGTTACCCGAGCGCATACGTGAGTGGGCTGGACTGGTGCTGGGGCTTTTGGTGATTGGTGCGTTGCTTTATCCGGCCTTTGCCATTCCCTGGAAGGTGAGGGACCGGTGGACACCGCAGGCGCCTCACACACTGGACGGCATGGCGTTTGTGGCCTATGCTTTGCAGTACGAAAATGATCATGCCATCCCTCTTATCGCAGATTACCACGTCATCCGGTGGCTGCAGGATCATGTTCCTGGTAGCCCCACAATTATTGAAGCTCAGGCCAGTCGCGAATATCTCTGGGGTAACCGCATCAGCATCTACACGGGCCTTCCCAGTGTAGTGGGCTGGCGGTGGCACCAGGTCCAGCAACGGATGGCACTTCCGGTTGGCACTGTTGAGGGACGACAACACGATGTGCGCTTCTTCTACGACACGTCGGACCCGTATCTGGCCCTAGAGATCTTGAATCGTTATCAGGTGCAGTATGTGATTCTGACGCCATATGAGCGGGCCTATATGCTGCCGCAGGGGTTGCAGAAGTTTGACGCTATGGTGACACAAGGCTGGTTGTACCCAGTGTACCAGGACAAGTGGTCAACGGTCTACCGTGTCCGATACTGATTGGGGACGCAGCAGCGCGTACAATGTGAGGTCTCCCGTGCGGCCGTCTGACTGGAACATTTCGATGACGGTTGCACCACTTTCCTCTGCTAGACGAAGGGTTTCCTCTCTGGTGACCAGGTGGACATAACGGATTCCATAGCCATCACGTCGCCAGTCAAGAAGTATATCTCCTTCCTCAACGTCGTCCTCGGACAGGCCAATCGCTGACCATGGCACTGCGCGCTGCAAGAGCCGTGGGAGGCGGTCGAACTGCCAATTGGCGAGAATAAGGTGCCCATCTGGACGTGATAGGGATATAGCCTGACTTAAGACGGCACGACGATTCGCGTAGTCGGGGATATGATGCAACACAGCCCGTATCACAATCCAATCGAAACCCGCGGCGAGGCTTTTGGCCCATGCGTCCCGTACCAGATCTGCAACAAGCAGACGGTAGGACACCAGGTGCGAGGGTGGGGGGGGTGCAGTAAGACGAAGGAGTTCGGGCGAAAAATCGATGCCCGTGTAACTGCAACCTGGGGGGAGCAGTTGAGCCACCCGGGCGTTGCCGCAGCCGAGATCGAGCACTCTGGCACCAGGCTTCACAGAGTGGAGCAGACGGAGAAGACCTGGCTCTGCCTTGCCCCGCGAAGCGCTGAATGCGTTGGCGAGACGGCCATAAAACGCCCTGTTGAGTGCGAGCAATTTGGCAACGGTATTGGTGTCCAAAGCTTTTACCCTATGAGCTGCTCTTTACGTCAGTCTATCGCGGGATGGCATGATGGCAACTGATGGTATACTCAGCGATATGGTGAAGCGGGGTGTTCCACAACCAGTTGATCTGACGCAGCGAGAGGAACGGGAGCGAGTTCTTGCGCTTCTTCAGGCCATAGCCAAGGCGCCTGAGGAGGGCTGGGCGCTGATGCCATTGCTCCGCCAGTATCCGCGGCCTGGCGGCACCTATGCAAAATCACAACTATTGCGTGCGTACCGCCAGTTTGTAGACGAGGGAGTATTTCCCAAAAGCCCTATCGTGGAGCAACGATTGCGCGGGCGTCCCGTAAGGACTCTGTCGGGGGTTGCCCCTGTAGCCATTTTGACTGAGCCATACCCTTGTCCTGGCCAGTGCATATTCTGTCCTGCGCAAAAGGGGGCGCCGAAGAGTTACCTCGACGGAGAGCCCGGTGTGCTGCGCGCGCGCCAAAACAAGTACGACCCCTTTGCGCAGACGGCTGCGCGGATTGAGGCCCTGGAGGCAATTGGCCATCCCACGGATAAAATCGAACTGCTGGTCCTGGGCGGAAGCTGGTCAGCGTATCCGGTTTCTTATCAGGCGTGGTTCCTGCAGCGAGCGTTTGATGCGCTCAACGGCGAGGCGTCAGAGTCGCTGTCTGACGCGCTGCGGCGCAATGAGAGGGCACGGCACCGTAATGTGGGGCTGGTGATCGAGACGCGGCCTGACATGATCACTCCAGCCGAGGTCTTGCGCCTGCGACAGCAAGGTGTGACCAAGGTACAGCTTGGTGTCCAGAGTCTGGATGACCGCATCCTCGCATTGAACCGCCGCGGGCATACCGTGGATGCCACACGGCAAGCCATGAGATGGCTGCGGCTGGCGGGCTTCAAAATCGTGGCGCACTGGATGCCCAACCTTTATGGGGCAACACCGGAATCTGACCTCCAGGACTTCGCCCGGCTGTTCGAGGATCCGGCAATACGGCCTGACGAACTGAAGATCTATCCGACTGCGTTACTGCGTGATACGGAACTTTACCGCCTTTGGGAGCAAGGGCGATATCAACCCTACGAGGAAGATACACTGGTTGAGCTCCTGGTGGCCTGCAAACAGCGTGTCCCGCCCTATTGCCGCATCAACCGGGTCATGCGAGATATCCCGGCAGGGTACATTGTGGCGGGAACTACAAAGAGTAACCTTCGGCAGATTGTATTGGCGGAGATGGCAAAACGAGGACTTCATTGCCAGTGCATCCGCTGTCGCGAAGTGCGGTCGCAGGCAGAACGGAGTGACCTTGGGGCGGTGAGGCTGGACGTGGTGGAATACGAAACGCCTTACACACAGGAACGCTTCCTGCAGTTCTTGACGCAGACGGGGCATCTGGCGGGGTTCCTTCGCCTTTCATTGCCGCGGGCGCCTCGGGTCGACTTGCCTATTCCCGAGATCCGTGACGCTGCCATGGTACGAGAGGTGCACGTCTATGGTCCCGCTCAGAGCCTTGGAGAGCATGGGCGTGGTGCGCAGCATAAGGGCCTTGGCACCGAGTTACTGGAGGTTGCCGCGGACATGGCGAGCGAGGCTGGATACGGAGAGCTGGCCGTCATTGCGGCGGTAGGGACCCGCGAGTACTATCGCGCCCGAGGCTTCACGCGTGGGACGCTGTATTTGATCCGCGATCTCTGAGTTCTGCAAGGAACAGTGATGCGAGTGACCTTATGATTTTAGAGGCGGCGGTATTTCTGGCCGGAGCAGTTCTGTTCCTGTTGGCGGTATTGTTCTTTCTATATGCCTGGCGGGAGCGTGTGGCGGCAGCCCGGGCCAGTGACGAACTAAAGGCCCATCAGGAAGCATTGCGTCAACAGAGAGTGGAGATTGATCTTCGTGAGCGCGAACTCAGTGTTTGGGCGCGGGGGCTTGAGCAGGAACAACAGGCGTTGGAGCTGGAACGCGCGGCCTTAAAAATGTTGACCGCTGGGGAACAGGTCAGTGCTGCGGAACCGGAGACAGGTGAGCGCTGGGAGCGCGGACGACGGTTATCGCCTACAGCAGCGTCGGCTCTTCGGCGCAAAAACCGTAAGTTGCAGGGTAGGCTGAAATTGCCTTAGCACGGTTGATGCCGCGGGGCCTCAGACACAGCCTGTGCTTCGTGATGTGCTGACTGGCCGATCCGTCCACGCCGGGAGCTGTGGTCTGCGTGACCGCCATCGCGGTGGAACTCTAGCGGCCGATCCGTCCACGCCGGGAGCTGTGCGAGGGCGCCCGCAGGCGACGCGGTGAGCAAATTTGGCTTGGTGCGAGTGAAGCATATGTCCGCATTACTGTTCGCGCGCTAGTCCTTTCTCCACTGCTTCAGTCGGGATTCCCTCCAGGTAATTGACCCACATCGGCCATTCCGCTGGGGGTCTCTTGCACCTAAGCAGCTCGACAGCCTTGATGAGTACAGAGACAAAGGCACGCGTCTCCTCCCATTCGTTGTCACTACCGACAACCGTCGGCATTAGGTGCTGCGGTTTATCCTTGTACAAGAGTCGATCACCCAGCAGGCAAATGCCGTACAGTTCGTCAATCTCGCGCAGCCACTTCTCAAGTGTGCTTTCTTTGACAGTGGTGTCGTAAGCGAAGATGTAGAGAAGGACAGCAAAACCTCGCGGATCAGGTCGGAGGGCCTGGGGGTGAAGATTGCGGAGTGCTCCAACTTGCGCTTGGATTTGGACCTTATCTTTCGAGGTCAGCGTCGACTTGACTTCAACTGCAAGTAGCGCGGTTTCGACCGGTATCAAGGCGACGTCACCAGTCAGGGCTATGGACGGGATCGCCGATTTCTCGGCCAGAATTAGATCAAGCTGCGGAGTGATACCACCGAGGGCGTCACAAATAAAGCCGCCAGATATGGATAAGCTCGGTGGAAGAAGACTCTCCAGGAACTCAAGGAGGTACTTCTCTCGCAGGGCTCCCTGTGTTCCACGGTGATCGATTTGTCGTGACTCCTCAAGAAGGGATCTGAGCCCACAGAGTCGCGCTTTGACTACTTCACTTATGCGGTTGCTCACAGCTGCATTTGCCATGGGTATTCCTCCGATCAACTATCAACTAGAAACACCTGTACAGAGTGTATCACACGTGTTCACACTTCACAGGCGCCCTCGCCGGGTGGCAGGTGGGCATAGGTGCTCCGGCGTCCCAGCACGTTGGGTGTGTCCGCGCGCGGTCCAGGTTCGCGAGCGGTCCGCGTCACCATTTCCTGTCGCTTTGATCCATGACAAGGCCCATAGTCGGCGATGGTATGCTTCGGAGGGAGAGGGACGCCGAAGAGAAGCACGTGGAAGTGTGGTGGCGCCGCGCCTTTGGGGCTCGATACGCCAGACAGCTGCAAAACGCTCGTAGCGACGCTCTAGACGTTTTAGGAAAGCTTCTAGGTGCGCCTTCGCTTGATGTGGATCGGGGAAATAGGCCGGATAGGTCTGCGTCAGGAAGAAGACCCGATCGGGTTGGTATTCCCTCCTGGCGGACATCTCCAGCAGCCGCTCAAGCGAGCGTCGCGAGAATCCCTTGATCTTGCCGCGTATTCTGTCGGCCCCGGGCGATCCAGCACGCGAACGACTCGTGGTAGAGTAGAACAAATGTCCTTTAGAACATGCTTTCTGTCGTGCCGTGGCCTCTAGGCAGGAACCGCAACATATGAAACTCAGGAGATGCAAGTCAGGTGCGAGGCTGCCACCTGACGCCGGGTCCAGCCGCCAGCTGGACCCCCTGAGACATCCAAGAGCCCTCTTGCGCCAGAGGGAGACAGACAAAACCTGCGAAGGCCTCGACATCCTCATAGTTGTTGGTTAGACCCTCTGATTGTACATAATATACATAGTCGGAAGATAATAATCCCTGTTGGGAGCGATGATTGAGAGTGAATAGCGACACTTGTGTTACATCTACTCTGTGCCGGGCGCGACGAGCGGGGCCAGGCATTGGACGCGGTCGCTACTGCCGCCAGCGTGCTTTCTTTCTGAATCGCTTCCCGCCGATTGATTGCTGCCAGGCAAACCTTAGGGTTGTTATTCAGGTGTGGTCACGTCTTGGATGGATGGCGGTCTCGCTGAATTGCACTTGTAGAAAGACGCCTAAACAATCTAGCCTGGCATCATAATTTGTTGCACATAACTTAACAGCCCCCTACCCTGTCCTCAGTGGCACAAGGTGGTGATGATGCGCCGCCGTCGCAGGGGGATCTCAACGAGGAATTAGCTTGTGGCCAGCAGAGATAACAGGAGTTAGCTGGCAATGACCTCAGAAACATCAATTCCCAGATCGCCCAATAATGCCTCGATCTGATCCTTCAACTGCGGTACGTCTTGCGTGGCCGTTAACCATACAGCCTCTATATCCACACCAAACCAAATACCTTGTCCCCAAAAATAACTGGGCCTCGATTGGTCGTCAATATATCGCTGCCAGCGGGCGGCGTTCTCCCCTTCTCCCAGCCATCTCTCCAGGCGGGCGATCTGGGTCAGGACCAAGGCCAGTTGCCAGGTGAGGATCGCACTAGCACCTTGCTCGCCATCAGGTGCTCAGATACGCTCTAGAACGCCTCGTACACCTGGCACCATCACCACGACGAAAGCGCGATCCCCTCGCCAGAGAGCATAATCGTGGACCATCCCGCACCACCAAAGCGAGAAAGGCGGGATGAACTGTGTAGCGCGGCAGGGATACCGTGCTTGCGTCAATCCCTGTGGAAAACGTGAGTTGAAGAACATCTCAATAGCCTTGCGCGGCAAGTAGTAAGGGCAGTCCATGTAGGTCTCGTGAGAGCACATCTGTAACGCCCTCACCATCAGCGGCCACGCTTGGTCAAAG
>CAZHBB010000060.1:0-18202 GCA_964530185.1 uncultured Anaerolineales bacterium | reverse complement strand
GGACATTTGCTGTCTCTGTAATCTCCAGTATATCTACCCTGGATTGGCTGCAACTGACTGCGGTGGGTGGCGAGGAAGATTGAGAAGTGGGTCAAGATCACATGACCGCGATGCGCCAGCTTCAGACTCCAAAGGAGTGGGGATCCCTTCCCTTGCGGGCGAAAGACAGACCGATCGTGGTGCTGGGGGGCATCGACACTGGCAAGACTACTCTGGCGACTTTCTGTTACCAGCAATTGCAGGCGCATGAGATCGGGACTGGCCTGATAGATCTTGATCTGGGGCAGAATAGCCTGGGGATGCCGACAACGGTGGGGTTAGAAGTACCTTCGGGATCAGATGTCATGTCTCGACGGGGCAGCAAGCGCCAGTGGCGTTGTTTTGTAGGGTGCATCAGCCCGGTGGGTTGTGAGCCCCGGTTGTTAAGTGCACTTGTGCGTCTTCGGGACATGGCACAGCAGCTTGGTATCAGGACGTTGGTGGTGGATACGAGCGGCTTTATCAGTGTCGAGCGCGGTGCAGCGCATCTAAAATGGGCCGTGATCGACATTCTGCGACCTTGTCTGGTGCTCGCTCTTCAGCGCGATCATGAACTGGAACCCATCGTTAAGCCCTTACGACATCAACGCGGCGTTGAAGTCCGGGATGTGCCGGTTGTCTCGGGCTTGCGCTCCCGTTCCCGTGAGGAACGACGTGCTTATCGGCAGGCATGCTACCGGAGGTATTTCGCGCGAGCGAGGCGATGGCTTCTATCTTGTGGGGACCTGGCGTGCTTTGCTACCGGGGCCTGGCGACGTCATCAACTGTTGGCTCTGGAGGACGATCGTGGATTCGTCGTCCGCCTCGCTCTTTTTGATGGGGTTGCTGAAGGTGGCATTTGGTTGCGGACTCCTATGCTATCCCGCGGACGCAGAGTGACCGCGGTGAGACTTGGCAGGTTATGGCTGGAACCGGGATCATACCGCGAGCATATTTGGGCATTTTGACCGGGATGTGCTAAGATGTATGCAGATATTGCGGACTCGAAAAGAGGAAGAAGAGAGTCGTAACTGGTGGTGTCGATGACTGAGAAGGTTCGGTTTTGGCTCGCCATAGTGCTCGTCAGTGCGGTGTGTCTCTACCTTGGGTGGTTGACTGTAATCGCGCCGCCTCCTTGGCATCAAGTTGCTTTGATGTTTGGCATGGCAGTTGCTATCGCCTATTCTGTCATGTTCAGCATCCCTCTCGGGGGCGGTAAAGTCTCCCTGATGCCTATGATGGTCCTTACGACGTACCTGATCGGGGGCAGTGTCGTTGCTGGATGGGCGGTGGTTGTGGCCTTACTGGGTCAGGCTTTGGACCGGTGGCGGAAGGGGCGTGACCCGTTGTCACAAGAGCCCAGGGGGAAGGCGCTCGTGGAGGCCACGGCGTTTAACCTGGCAATGCACTTGTTGGCAATCTTTGCGGCGAGCGCCGTGTTTGATGCAATGGGGGGAACCATCCCCTTTGGCCGCATTCCCTACCGTGGGATCAAACTTGGCATCGCTACATCCAGCACCTATCTTGCGGTGAACTATGCCTTGGCGTTTCTCGTGCTCGGTATACGTAGCCCAGGGACCATACGGGAGTTCATCCACTCATTGCCGCGTTTGTTGGTCTATGAGGGGTTGCCGCTGGCGCTCTCTCCGTTGGCTGCGCTGATTTACGCACGGATGGGAGTGGGCTATTTCATGCTTTTCATTGGGGCGTTGTTGACATCGTCGACCATAAGCCACCGGCTGGCCACAGCCAGCCGGGGTCTCCACCGGCGTATCCAGGAGCTCAACGGTTTGCAGGCTGTCGGTCGGGTGCTGAGTAGCAGTCTGGATCAGACGACGATTGTCAACGCCATCTATGAGCAAATCTCACGGTTGATGCCAGCGACGTCGTTCTATGTTGCCTTATATGACCCAGAGTCCGAGATGGTGTCCTTTCCACTCGTAATCGACGAAGGACGACGGGTGTCATTGCAGGCACGGCGTGCGCGGCGTGGATTGACGGAACACGTGATCGAGACTCGACAGACGTTATGGTTGCCAAACGATGTGGGCGGCTACATTGAGTCGCACGGTCTCGAGCACATCCGACGCGAAGCGAGTTGCTGGCTTGGGGTCCCCCTTGTCGCTGCTGATGAGGTGTTGGGTGTCATTGCTCTTCTGTCACACGGGCAGCCTGTCGCATATGACCCACTGCAGATCGAGGTGCTTGAGACGATCGCAGCTCAAGCCGCTGTGGCCATTCAGAACGCACGTCTTTACGAGCGCACGGATGAGGCGTTGGCCCAACGTGTCCAGGAACTGGATTCGGTACTTCGTACCACCCGTGATGGAATCCTCTTGTTGGACCGAGCGTGGCGTGTTCTGGCTGTCAACCGTGCTCTGGCTGACTTTATTGGGGTAGCTCAGCAGGATATAGGGCGTCATCCCATTGACGCATTGTGGTCGGACGGGGAGCCCCTTGCCACTAGGTTGCGCTATACGATGGTGGGGCTAAAGGAGGACTGTCGACGCCTGGAGCAGGGGGAAGCCGAGATGGTTCAAGGTGAGGTCGTGCTGGCGTCGGGCGTGCATGTCGAACGAACTCTGACGCCTGTGCATAGCACTGACGGCACTATCACAGGTTGGCTGGTTGTCCTCCGTGATCTCACTGAGGAGTTGGCTCTGGCCCGCATGCGCGAAGAGCTAACCAACATGCTGGTGCATGATCTCAGGTCGCCCATATCCCTCATTTTGGCAAGCCTCGACCTGATCGGCGAGACACATGAGCTGGGGGATGATGAGCAGGTCAGTCGTCTTGTAGAGATCGCCAGGGGCGGCGGACGACGTGTCCTTAGCCTGGTGGATGAGCTTCTGGATATTGCCCAGTTGGAACGTGGCTACTTCCCACTTCGCAGAGAGACGTTGGATGTGGGCGAGTTGCTAGTCGAGGTCGCCGAGCGGTTCACTCTGGCAGCAGAGAGAGCTCGTATCACGTTGGCTATCGAGCATGGAGAAGGACTGCCGCACCTCTATGCGGACCGGTCAATGATCGTCAGAGTGCTGAGCAACCTGGTCGACAATGCGTTGAAGTTTACACCCGACAAGGGCGAAGTCACTTTGTGGGCACGCTATGACCGTGACGCAGCCCCTGATGAGCTCATCCTGGGGGTCAGTGACACGGGGCCGGGGATTCCGTCCCATGCCTTTGATCGGCTTTTCGGCAAGTTCGCTCAGGTGCCTGGTGTGCGAGGACGCCGCCGTGGCACAGGGTTGGGTTTGCCTTTCTGCAAATTGGCTGTCGAGGCCCATGGGGGACGAATCTGGGTCGATAGCGAAGTTGGTGTGGGTAGTACCTTCGCGCTGGCGTTACCTGTAGGCCCGTCGGAGTTCGATCAGGCCCCTGAGGCGCTCTCGTAGCTGTATCGGATGAATCGCAACAGTCGACGCAGGTCGCTGAGAGTGACCTCTCCCTCTGGCACAGAGAGGCAGAGCCAACGAGATATCGGCCGTTGGTCGATCTGGAAGGGCTCAGTCTCGAAGAGTTGCCTGGCGTGACTGCGCTGCCGCTTGGAAAGCTGAGTTACCACGACGCCCTCATTGACTAGGAATGCAAACAGCCTGCCGCTAACGAGGTAAGCGGGGCAGCCGAACATCCGTCGGGAACTAACGTGGGGCCAATGTAGGATTTCATACTCTAGACTCTTCCTCAGGGCACCTCGCTTCTCTTCTGAATAGTGGCTCATGGTTTGACTTTCTTGGTTATTTCCCAGCTATGGAAGCCTCCTCGCGCACAAGGAAGGACCGAACTGACGCCATCGCACGAATCGCCTGCGCCACTCAGCGAGGAATCGGGCAGGTAGGTGGCATAGACCGCTTATGGGCTGAGGTAGCGACCATCTGCTTTACGCGGGCCACTGTCTGCGGGGGCGCATGTGGAGTCTCTCCACGCTCGAGGGCAGCCAGGATGGCATCCAGTTCATCGTAGGTGATCCCCAGTTCCCCCTCGTCGGTCTGTCCTGGCCACAAGCCAGCCGTTGGGGGGCGGTCGATGACGGGCTGGGGGATTCCGAGGACCCGAGCTAAGGCGCGTACTTCGTGTTTGTACAGTTCGCCCAGAGGTTCGATGTCGACGCCTCCATCCCCGTATTTCGTGAAATAGCCAACCATCAACTCTGTCTTGTTGCCAGTCCCAGCCACGAGATAGCCATTAGCCTGCGCAAGGAAGTAGAGCGCAGTCATGCGCAAGCGCGGCTTGATGTTGGCGTAGGCAATGGAGGGACCTGAAGGCAGTGCTGCGGTCAGAGTTTCATAGGTGGCTGTCAGTTCCACTGTCACCACGGGCACCTTCAATGCCTCGATGACCATGCGGGCAAATCGGGCATCCTCCGGTTGGCTCAGGCAAGGCAGAAAAGCGCCGAGCGTATGCTCAACGCCCATGGCCCGGGTCGCCAGAGCTGTCGTGACTGCAGAGTCAATGCCACCACTGACCCCGACGACGTAGCCGGTGGCACTCGCCTGCTCTGCATACTCGCGCATCCAATCTGCAATTCGTTCCGCAAGTGATTCAATGTCGACCATGGTTTTGCCTCCTGGTGTATGGGTTGAGGGATGTTTCAGTTGTCGTCCGATTGGGGTGCCCTTCCGATGGTTTAGCAGAAAGCGGTTAGCTGCGTCCGTGTTCCACTTCCAGCCCTGGGATTCGGGTGTGCAACTCGATGCGATGCATGATCCATGTGATGAGAAGGACCAATACCAGATAGATCAATCCCACAAAGGGCAACATGGTCATCTGATTGTAGTGGCGGCTCATAATGCGACGCGCCCGACCGAAAAGATCAGGGACTGCAATGAGGGAGACGATGGACGTGTATTTCACCATGTAGGCGGCCTCGTTGGACCATGGCGCCAGCGCTAGGCGCAGGGCCTGTGGCAGAATGATGTTGACAATAGCCTGCGTGCGGGTCATGCCCAACGCACGTGCTGCCAACATCTGTCCTGATCCAACAGCCTGGAGTGCCCCCCGGAAGTATTCAGCTTGATAAGCGCCGCTATTCAAACCGAGGGCCGCGTAAGCTGCGGCGAGAGATGGAAGTACAAGCAGCCCATCTGGCAAGCCTAAGTCCACCAACCATGCGTTGATGTTCGGATCTGCTAGCCCATAGTAGATGAAGAAGAGCTGGACGAGCATGGGAGTGCCCCTGAACGCGTCGACGTAGGCTGTTGCGATGAGTTGCAGCCAGCGTGGACCAAAAACACGTGCCAGCGCTGTGGGTAGCCCTATGAAAAGGCCGATGGCCAGTGCGCCAGCGCTGAGTCGCAGAGTAACCAGCAGCCCCTCTCCCAAAGCTGGCCAAACCAGGTGCCAGAACTCCAGAATTTCAGCCATCAGTGCCTTTATCCTTTGTGCTCAGCGTCGAGCCCCGTGTCTTGTTTGCCATATAGCTCAGTGATACGCCCCAGGAACTCCGCGGTCCGTGGATGACGTGGGGCATAGAACAATTGACTCGGCGGGCCCTCCTCCAGGATGTGTCCGTTCTCCATGAAGATGATACGATTCGACACTTCTTTGGCGAATCCCATCTCGTGGGTGACCACCAGCATCGTCATGTGTTCTTCGGCTAGGTGCTGCATGACGGTCAGCACCTCACCGATCAGTTCTGGGTCCAGGGCGGATGTAGGCTCGTCGAAGAGCATGACCCGTGGGTTCATGGCCAGCGCCCGGGCGATCGCGACGCGTTGTTTCTGACCCCCGGAGAGCTGTGCTGGATAGGCATCGGCCTTGTCGGATAGTCCCACACGTGCAAGTTCAAAGCGGGCGAGTTCATAGGCCTCCTCCTTGGGCATCTTCTTCACTTTGATGGGGGCGATTGCCACGTTCTTGAGCGCTGTGAGATGGTTAAAGAGGTTGAAATCCTGGAATACCATGCCGACTTTGGTGCGGATAGCGTTGACGTTGCAACCGGGTGCCGTTACCTCTTCACCGTCGACCCATACCTGGCCCGAATCGGGAAGCGTCAGCAGGTTGATACAGCGCAGCAACGTGCTTTTGCCGGTGCCACTGGGGCCAATGATCACCACGACCTCACCTTCGTGCACCTCGAGGGTGACGCCATCAAGCACCGTGAGATCACCGTAGCGTTTTCGTAGATCTTTGACGCGTACGACCGGTTCTGTTTCAGTCAATTGATTCAAGGCCCATGCTCCTATTCAACTTGTCGCTGGCTCGGCGGAGTATGTGGATGTGTGAAAAGGTCGTATTCCCGGATGCTGACGTTGCTGGCCCTCAACTTGGCGGCCAGTTCGGCTGCCAGCCGGTGCATGACCTGGAATCCGATGCCTGGGTACTCGTGACAGAGCCGAAGGAGTCGGTCACGGGGAATGCGGATAAGCTGTGCATCGGTCTGGCAACGCACAGATGCTGTGCGCCGCACATTGTCCTCGACTAGAGTGACTTCACCAAATGAATCATGAGGGCCGAGTGTGGCTACTGGTATCGGGCGTTGATCGGGGCCATGCGGTTCCAGAACCACTTCGACCTGCCCCTGGACTACTAGATAGAGGGCGTCTCCAGGGTCGCCCTCGCGGAAGACATGGCTGCCGGCACGATAGGCGGCCTCTTCGCATAGCATAAGGATTAGATCAATATACGCAGGTTTAAATCCCCTGAAGAGGGCAGACTCAGTCAATGCCCGGCGACTTTCGTTGAGATCCATGGCAACTCCTAGAGCGTGATGATCGACAGATCACCCGTTATCAGGTCCAGGATGGCGAATTTCGGTCGTTCCCAGTGGTTGCCACCCAGAGCACCGGGGTTGATGATTCGGGTCTCATCCATGCGTACATCACGTGTATGATGTGTGTGGCCATGCACAACAACGTCACAGGTGTCTGGCGTTGTCAGCAGTTCGGCCCATTGTGCACCATTTGGAGCATGGATTAGTCCAACGACGTGGTGATCAAAGGTCAGTCGATGGACTTGCCGCAACCTGCCCGGACCGAACAATTCACGTGCCACATGGTTCAGCAAAGGATCTCGGTCCATGTTGCCTCGGGCAATCCAAAGGTCAAAGCCCTTGAAGAGACGTAAGGTCTGAGTGCTGGTGATGTCGCCGGCATGTAGCACGGTTTTGATGCCCTCAGCCCGGAGGTGGCGCAACGCCTGACGGATGCTCGTCTGGTCGTTGTGTGTGTCGGCAATCAGCGCAATTCTCATTGGAACATCTGCCGCACGCAAGGCGATCGGGGCTATGCCTCACGGACATCCACAATTTCAGCCTGCGTCTCGGAGATCGCTTTCTCCAGTGTTTCGCGGTCTGCACCGCATATCTTGATCACCAGGAGACCGTGGTCGGGGTGTTGCGTGCTGCTGTAGAAGGTGCCCAACGCTACAATGTCTCCACCTACGGCCGCGATAGCCCCAGCGATTCTGCTCAGCGTGCCGGGTTCGTCGTGCACGCGCAGGGTGAAACGGATGCCGGCCTCGCGGGCTCCCATCATCTCCAGAAGTACCTTAAAGATATCGGTCTCGGTGATGATGCCGACCAGTTTGTTCTCTGCCATCACTGGTAACCCGCCGACCCTGTTGTCCGCCATGATTCGCGCGGCCTCTTCCAGCGGTGCGTCCTCAGTGACAGTGATTACATCCCGCGTCATGATCTCCTTCACTTTTAGTTTGGAGAGCAAGTAGCCTATCTCGTAAACGTTGAGGCTGGTGGCAGGGGATGGAGAGGCATAGAGCAGATCTTTCTCTGACACGATCCCCACCAGACGCCCATGCCTGTCAAGCACAGGCATCCGGCGCACCTTGCTCTGACGCATGAGGTTGAGTGCCTCGGAGACCGAGGTGTCAGGGGAGATCGTGACAGGGTTGCAGCTCATGCGATCCTTGACCAACATGGTAGTTCCCTCCTCGTAGTGTATGGCATTGGCGGACCAACTTCTGAACTGATATTATTATGGCACAAGGCAAGCCTTGGGCAACCATCGGTTGTTGGTCTCGAAGATAGGGCAGCTTCTGTCCGCAGAGCGCCGATAAGTGTTTGATAAACAAAGGGAGGTCAGGGGATGGAAGATGGAATCCGCGTGGATCGCGTAGAGCTGGAGAGATTTTGTCAGGATATTTTCAAATGCCTCGGCCTCTCCGAAGATGGCGCAGCGATCGCGGCCTCTGTGTTGGTGGCTGCGGATGCGCGGGGCATTTCATCCCATGGCGTTACACGTCTGCCTCGCTACGTGCGGGGATTGAAGATTGGCCTCATGCGTGTAGACGCAGTGCCGGAGGTGTTGCGCGAGACAGCCACGACGCTGGTGATCGATGCCCATGGTGCTATGGGGGCGCCCGTTAGTGTTCGAACGATGCGACAGATCATGCACAAGGCCCAGAAGGCGGGCGCCGCATTTGGGGCTGTCCGGGATTCAAACCACTTCGGGATTGCCGGATACTACGCTATGCTGGCGTTAGAAGCTGACCTGATAGGGATTGCCATGACAAACACCGCTGCGCTGGGCGTCCCCACCTTCGGTCGCAATCCGATGTTTGGCACGAACCCTCTGGCCTTCGCTGCTCCTGCTGACGAGGAAGGTGCCTTTGTGCTCGATATGGCTACGACGGTGGTGACCCGTGGCAAGATTGAGCTGTACAATCGCGAAGGGAAACGGCTACCCGAGGGATGGGCTGTCGATGAAGCCGGGCGTCCGGCCACTGCCCCGGCGCCGGTCTTGGAGCGACTCACCTATCAGGAAGGGGGTGGCATTCTCCCCTTGGGTGGGTTGGGTGAGTTGTTGGGCGGCCACAAAGGGTATGGGCTTGCCGTGATGGTCGACATTCTATGCGGTGTCCTGAGTGGGGGCGCATTCGGGCCTGATATCGTTGACGTGCCTGGTTCGAATGCCCGAGTCAGCCATTTCTTCGGCGCCATTCAGATCGAGGCATTTCGGGATCCCCAGGAATTTCGCCGTGATATGGACAGGCTGCTTCGTCGCCTACGTAGTGCTCCACCTGCAGAGGGCCACGAGCGGGTCTATTTCGCAGGGCTGCAGGAACGCGAGCGAGAAGCTGTCAACGCACGCCGGGGCGTGCCTCTGTCGAGAAATGTCTACGTACAGTTGCGTGAGCTTGGCGGTGCATATGATGTCCCGGCGCCGACACCTCTCTCAGTGTGACCTTGTCTGGGCTGGAGGCGGTAGGTTCCACGGGGCCTGTCTAGCGCCCGCGTGGCAGGTGACATAGCAGCATATCCAGCAATGACAGCTCGGCCAACTGTCGCCATGTGCGTTTGCTGCGGTTTCGCTCCTGTTTCAGGTGGAGCCAGTCCCTACGTGTCAAGCCAGGCAGTACGACTTCCATCAAGAGCCACAATCCCAGCGCAGCAACTCCGGCGATGAGCCACACGGCGGCGGCCACGGCGCTGAGCAAAAGGATCCCCAACAGAGCTGCCATGCTTCCCCCAAATGCGTAGAGCGCCATGTTACGCCAGCAGCAAGGTGTTCGGGCCTGTCCAACGACACTCAGCATCAGGGGATAGCCCAGGAATGAGATAAAAAAAGCAGCTCCAGACATGATAGACTGCGGCACACCGTCGATCGAGGGGACCAGTAGGGTTATCAGCATCCGCGTTACCAGATGAAGGGGCAGGGCCCATAGCAGCCCAGCGAGAAAGGCGCGTTGAGTGACCTTCTTGATCGCGTCCATGCTCGTGATCGTATCTGAGTCCTTCGTCAGGTCAAATCATTTCTGTGCGATCGCCCATCCTCAGGGCGCTCTATCTAGAAGATGGGGGTTCTGTTGGCTCCACAATGGTTTGATCGCCATACACACAGAGACAAACGGTTGTCGCCCACGCCGGATGTGGTGGCGGTGTATGTCTCTGGGGACGCAAGACTGCACGACACAGGAGTACGATGGGAAGGCCGCGTTGGGTCATGAATAGCCATGACCCAACGCCTGCCTGCAGTTTCATGATCACTCGCGGCCCTTCACGAAAGTGGCGGCAGTCGGATCGTCCCCTCTGTCGGCGTCTGGCATGATGGCAGAGTGTTGATTACCTGGATTCAGGGCAAAGCTTCCACGCTCCGCTCGGCGGCCGTAACGGTGTTGCGCAGCAACATAGCGATAGTCATCGGCCCAACCCCGCCTGGAACCGGGGTGATCCACCCTGCAACTTCTCTCACCTCGTCGAAGGCTACGTCGCCCACCAGCCGATAGCCCCGCTTGGCGCTTGGATCGTCCACACGGTTGATCCCGACATCAATGACCACCGCGCCGGGTTTGACCCAGTTCCCACGCACCATTTCGGTTCGGCCTACGGCGGCAATCAGGATGTCGGCTCGTCGCACGACCTCTGGCAGGTCCCGAGTGCGGGAATGACAGATTGTGACCGTGGCATTGCGTTTGAGGAGCAACATAGAGACAGGCAATCCCACAATGTTGCTGCGCCCCAGCACAACGGCCTCCTGCCCTTCGATCGGGATGCCGGTACGATCCAGCAGCTCGATGATGCCTGCAGGCGTTGCTGGGGCAAACAGGGGCGTGCGTCCTTTCATCGCCAGGCGCCCGATGTTGATAGGGTGAAAGCCATCGACATCTTTGTGCAAGTCGATGGCACTCAGGACTGCTTCCTCATCCAGGTGCTTCGGCAGTGGTAGCTGGACTAAGATTCCGTGTATAGCAGGGTCGCGATTCAGTGCCCGTACCTGTGCTTCTACCTCCTCCTGGGAGGCGTCCGCGGGCAACTCGACGCCAACCGAGTGGATGCCCACCTCGGCGCATCGACGCTGCTTCATACGGACGTAGGTCCGAGAAGCTGGATTGTCTCCCACCAGCACAGTTGCCAACCCTGGTATGAGATTGTGCTCCGCCTTCAGGCGTGCGACGTCGCTCGCCACCTCGCGCTGGACTTCCTGTGCGATCGCTTTGCCGTCGATGATCTGTGCTGACATGCAGACTCCTTTCTTCACTAAAGACCGTGCCGTGCTCAGGAGAGCCCCACGATCTTCCCATTCTTGATGTCAATGTTGAGGAAGTTCGGGTAGCTAGGGAGACCCGGCATGGTGCGTACCTCTCCCGCCAGTGGGTAGAGGAATCCGGCCCCAACACTGGCACGGATGTCGCGAATAGGGAATGTGTAGCCCTGTGGTACGCCCTTGAGTGAGGGGTCGTGGCTGAGGGAAAGATGTGTCTTGGCCATGCAGATGGGCATCTTATCGTAGCCGAGGGAGGTATAGAGCTTGATTTTGGCCTCGGCCTCGGGGCTGTAATCCACCGCAGCGGCTCCATACACCTGCGTGGCCAGGATCTCAATCTTCTCTTTGATGGGCTGCTGCACGTCGTAGAGGAAATGGAAGTCGGAAGGTTCCTCGGTAGCGCGCACGACCGCCTCTGCCAGCTCTGCAGCCCCCTCGCCACCGTCGGCCCAATGACGTGCCACGACTGCGTCAAACGCCCCGGCAGAAAGTGCCGCCTCCCGAATCACCTCCCATTCTGCGGATGTATCACTTGGGAAAGCGTTGATGGCCACCACTACTGGGATGCCAAATTTCTTGGCGATACCGATGTGGGCTGCCAGATTCGCGACCCCGGCTTTCAGAAGCTCCAGGTTCTCCTCGGTATAGGCTTTGTCAAGAGGTCGCCCAGGCACGACGCGTGGGCCGCCTCCATGCATCTTCAGCGCTCGCACAGTGGCAACCATGACTACGGCGCTGGGGATTAGACCAGAGACACGACACTTGATGTCGAAGAATTTCTCCATGCCGATGTCCGCGCCGAACCCTGATTCAGTGACCAGATAATCCACCATCTTCACGCCCAGCAGGTCGGCGATGACCGAGGAGTTGCCATGGGCGATGTTGGCGAAGGGGCCGGCATGGACGAAGGCAGGTTGCTCTTCCAGCGTCTGGAGCAGGTTGGGCATGATGGTGTCCTTCATCAGCACAGTCATGGCGCCGGCTACGCCGAGATCCTCTGTGGTGATGGGCTGTGGATTGCGGACGCTGTTGTCAGTGCCGATCACAATGCGCCCGATGCGTTCCCGCATGTCCTCCAGGCTTGTGGAGAGGGCCAGGATAGCCATCAGCTCGCTGGCCACCGTGATGTCAAAGCCTGTCTGGCGCAAGGGACCATCAGCCTTGTCCCCCAGGCCCACGATGATGTTGCGTACCGCCCGATCGTTGACATCCACGACACGGTTCCAGGTGACCGAGTAGGGGTCGATGTGGAGCTTTTTGAGGCCTTTGCGCTCGAAGAAGGCATCGCTCCAGCGGTTTTCGTGGTAGATGCGGGCGTCGATGGCGGCGGCGCAGAGGTTGTGGGCCACGCTGATTGCGTGAATGTCGCCCGTGAGGTGTAGATTGAAGTCCTCCATGGGCACGATCTGGCTGTAGCCTCCACCGGCAGCGCCGCCCTTGATGCCGAACGTGGGTCCCATCGATGGCTGACGGATTGCAGCCATGGAAGTGTATCCTAGATGTCCCAGCGCCTGAGCCAGGCCAATCGTGGTGGTGGTCTTGCCCTCGCCCAGAGGGGTGGGGGTTATGGCTGTCACGTCAATATACCTGGCGGTGGGACGATCTCTGAGTTTCTCCTGTACGTCCAGATGGACCTTGGCTTTATATCTGCCGTAGAGTTCGAGATCATCCTCGGTGAGTCCGACGGCTGCTGCGATCTCTGTGATGGGGCGGAGTTCCGCGGCTTGGGCGATGTCGATATCTGCGGGTACGGGTTTAGTTTTCTTGACTGCCATAGCACGATACCTCCTTTGCGTAGGTCGTGATCCAATGACGATTCCTGTCTTCTAAGACGTAAGAGGCGCACAGCCGTGCGCCTCTCTTTCCGCTTCTAGAATGCACCCAATTGGCAGGCTATAAAGTGGATGCCAAGTTGATCGGCCAGATACCCAACTTGCAGCCTTGGTACCCGAAATTCAGCCGCCAACTTCCATGCGCGTTCGCAGGTCAGGTTTCCCTTTTCGTCGCGTGCGGCGGAGATTGCCTTGATCAACCCTTCGGGGACAGGATGCGTATCGATACGCGCCGCTTTCCATCCCTGCTTGTCTGGGAACCCGAAAAGTCCAAGTTGACAGCGGGTGAGTCGTATCCCCAGTGCGTCGACCGTGCGTCCCACGGTCAGAGGGGAGACACCCGCGATGGCCGCGATCTTGTGGGCGGCCGCACATGTCAGCTTTCCGTTTCTCGCGCGGGCCTCAATCGCCGCAGCCACCTCTGGGTCGGGGGACGAGCATTCGGACTGTGGCATGTGATCGTTGGGCATTGTCCTGTTCTCCTGCTATGCTAGCGATTTCCACGCGGAGTCTGCGAATAGCATACACCTCCTGCTTGCCCCGGGCAAGTCGCGGATAATCTGGCGTTTTCGTGATCATGCTCACCAGATACCTGGGCCCGGAACCCCCGGCTTTAGCCGTGGGGAGTAGTCAGGTGCGCTGTGGCAGATTGAGTGCATGAAGGAACTTGATTGTCGAGTTTGACAGGCTGTCGCGGAGGCCTATAATCGATAGTGAGGGGAGACAAAAACTGGGCCAGCCGCGGAAGAAAGCCCTTCGTTCATGGGTTCATGGATGGAATGTACTCTGCGTATTGGCAGGTCTCGATGTTCATCCCCTCAAGCGTGCTTCAAGACCATTCTAAGGAGGTAGATTCATGACTCGCAAGCCGTTCCTGTATGCTGCATTGTCCCTGGTGGTTCTCCTGAGCCTGGCATTGTCGGCCTGTAGCAAGCCGACGGCCACGCCGGCACCGACAGAGGTGCCTCCCACTGCAGAGCCAACTGAGCCTGCTGCTGCGTCGTTCGAGCCGATGTCTGTCTCGGCACCGAATTGCGACTACGGCGGCAAGATCAAGGAGATTGCGGCGATTGATCCGCTTACGGTGCGCTTCAGCCTCTGCAAGCCCGATCCGGCCTTTATGGCCAAGGTCGCCTTCATCCCCTTCGCGATTCAGCCGAGGGAGTGGATCGAGAAGACCGGTGGCACCGGTGAGATACTCGAACATCCCATTGGCACTGGGCCGTACAAGTTCGACAGTTGGAACCGTGGCGACAGCGTCGTCTTCAAACGCTTCGATGACTACTGGGGCCCGAAGGCCAAGGTCGAGACGTTGGTCTTCCGCTGGGCGACCGAGGGTGCGGCTCGCTTGCTCGAACTGCAATCTGGTACCGTGGACTATATCACCAACGTCAGCCCGGATGACATGAAGACGGTTGACGAAGATCCCAACCTCCAACTACTAGAGATCAAGAATCCGAACATTCTGTATGTTGGGATGACCAACACCTTCAAGCCATTCGATGATGTCCGCGTGCGGAAAGCCATTGCAATGGGCATCGATCGTCAGCGCATCGTGGACAACTTCTACCCCGAGGGCTCCGAGGTCGCGACGCACTTCACACCTTGCACAATCCCCAACGGCTGCGCTGGTGATAGTTGGTATGATTTCGATCCCCAGGCCGCAAAGGCACTTTTGGCCGAGGCAGGGTATCCCGACGGTTTCAAGACCAAGATTTACTACCGGGACGTCTTCCGCACCTATCTCCCTGAGCCTTCTTTGGTCGCCGTTGAGCTTCAGACGCAGCTGAAGCAGAACCTGGGCATAGACGCTGAGGTCGTTGTCATGGAGTCTGGTGAGTTCATCGACGAGTCAACAAGTGGGCGCTTGGATGGTCTCTATCTGCTGGGGTGGGGTGCGGACTATCCCCACATCACAAACTTCCTCGACTTCCACTTTGGCGCCAGCAACCCCCAGTTTGGGGATCCGTATCCCGAGATTTACCAGCTCCTAGAGAAGGCAGCCCAGATTGCTGATCCGAAGGAAGCTGAGGAACTCTACACCGAGGCGAATAACAAGATCAAGGAACTCGTGCCGATGGTCCCCATCGCCCACGGAGCCGCCGCTGATGCAGCATTGGCGACCCTGAAGGGTGCGTATGCGCCGCCCTTTGGTGCAACGAACTACGCTTTGTTGGATTCCGGCAAGGACACGATCGTGCGGATGCAGAACGCGGAGCCCATTAGCCTTTACTCCGCCGACGAAACCGATGGTGAGTCGTTGGCGCCCTGCTGGCAGGTCCTCGAGCCGCTCTATCGCTACAAGACGGATTCCGGCGAGGTGGAGCCGGCATTGGCGACCTCCTGTACATCCAATGATGATCTCACCGAGTGGACATGCACGTTGCGCGAAGGCGTGAAGTTCCATGATGGTTCTACACTGGATGCTAATGACGTGGTCGCTTCTTGGGCTGCGGGCATTGACGCTTCCAGCCCTTACCATACCGGTAACACGGGTGCCTTCGAGTATTACTCCTACCTGTGGGACGGTCTGATGAACGCCGGCGAGTAATCGTCGTGTCTTGTGGTTCCCAGGTGATCTGGTGACCCCGCGTACTGCGTGCTTCACAAGCGAGGCACGCAGTACGCGCCCTTAGACACATAGGTTGCAGTCCCCAAAGAGACGAGTGGTATGGTCCAATACATAGTCCGTCGCATCCTGATGGCGCTTCCGGTTCTGTTCGGCATCCTGTTAGTGACGTTTGTCTTGGCGCGTCTTATTCCCGGTGATCCCTGCAAGGCGATCCTGGGGGAGAAGGCAACGCAGGAAGTCTGTGATCGTTTCATCCATGAGCACGGCCTTGACCGACCGATCTATATCCAGTTCGGCCTTTATATGCGCGATGTGCTCCGTGGCGACTTGGGCGATTCGATCCGGTTCCATCGCCCAGTGGCACGCATTCTAATCGAGCGCCTGCCGTTGACGCTGGAGCTCGGTGTGATTGCGATCACCCTGGCAACGCTCCTCGGCGTCCCGCTGGGGATTCTCTCGGCGGTCTATGATAATTCTGTGGTGGATGTCCTTACGATGATTGGAGCCAATGTCGGTGTTTCGATGCCGGTTTTCTGGCTGGGATTGATGTTGGCTTACGTGTTCGCACTCCTGTTGAAGGGCACACCCTTCTGGCTACCTCCATCGGGGAGGCTGTCGGCGGGTGTCGTTGCGGTGCCGTTCTATCGAGTCTATGGCATTGCCGTTGAGCAGGGGACGTCGCGATTTTATATCTATGAGTTCATGGCCAATTTCTACATCCTGAACTCAATTGTCACGGCCAACTGGAAGGTGTTGGTCGATGCTATTCGACACCTGATCCTGCCGGCGTTGGCGCTGAGCACGATCCCGATGTCCATCATTGCTAGAATGACGCGCTCTAGCTTGTTGGAGGTGTTGCGGCTTGATTATATCCGTGCCGCGCGTGCTAAAGGGTTACCCAAGCGTACGGTGGTGCTCAAACATGCGCTGCGCAACGCACTCCTGCCGGTATTCACGATCATCGGCCTTCAAATGGGAGCTATCTTCGCCGGTGCCGTCCTGACGGAGACGATCTTTGGGTTGGCGGGCGTGGGGCGGATGCTCTATGAGGCCATCACAGCCCGGGATTATCCTGTAGTGCAGGGATTCACATTAGCCATCGCGGTGGGCTATGTGGCGATCAATTTGGTCGTGGATGTCTCCTATGTCTTCCTGGATCCACGTATCAAGCTCGAGTGAGAGAGAGCTATCAGATGTCCGAATCACATACATCATCTCCGAAAACCAACATGTCTCCTGTATCTGGTGTCGCAGAGGAAGTCACGGAGTTGCGGAGTACCTTTCAGGATTTCCGCGCGAACAGTCTGTGGCGTCTGATGCTGCGTAGGGTCCTGCGGCAACGTTCTGCTATCGCGGGCCTTGTGATCCTGGGGGCCTTGGTGTTGGTTGCCATCTTCGCGCCTCTGCTCGCGCCCTATGACCCAGAGGAGGTCTTGATTGGCGTTGAGCCGGTTTCGAAACGTCAAGCTCCCTGTATTCACTTCCTGGGGTGCCCGGCGGATCAGCCGCAGCATTTGATGGGCATTGATGGCAACGTGCGAGATCAGTTCAGCCGCATTCTCTACGGCACACGGGTGTCACTGTTTATTGGTCTCACGACGATCAGCTTCGCCATCATCACGGGCACGACCTTGGGAGCCATAGCGGGCTATGCGGGGGGCTGGGCGGATAACATCATTATGCGGTTGATGGATGTGCTGATGGCTTTTCCCTCGCTGCTGCTGGCGATTGCGATTGTCAATGTGCTGGGACGTGGTTTGCAGAACGCGTTGTTGGCCATCGCGATTGTAAACGTGCCGACCTATGCGCGTGTGATGCGTGCGAGCGTGCTCTCCATCAAACAGAACGAGTTTGTTGAGGCGTCGCGTGCTCTTGGTGGAGGCCCTGTGTGGATCCTCTTCCGGCGTATCCTTCCCAACTCGCTCTCGCCATTGATTGTCCAGGGCACGTTGGGTATTGCTGGCGCGGTCCTCGAAGCTGCGGCACTCTCCTTCTTGGGGCTGGGGGCGCAGCCACCAACCCCTGAATGGGGGGCGATGCTTGGCTCGGAGCGGAACCAAGTCTTTAGCGCTCCGCATCTAGTCTTCTACCCCGGGCTGGCAATCATGATCACCGTCTTGGCGTTCAATTTGCTGGGCGATGGCCTGCGTGATGCGTTGGACCCGCGCTTGAGTGGGGTCATTCGTCACTGATGGCGGGATGAATGTTGTTTTGATTCTGGCGGATCAGTTGAGCGCGCTGGTTGGGCGTTTATGGCAATCCGGCGGCTCACACGCCAAATCTCGATACGTTGGCCGCGCGGGGCGCGCGTTTCGGGCGTTGTTACGCCAATCCCCCAGTTTGTATCCCGGCGCGTGCTATCCTGATTACGGGGCACAGTCCCCAGCATCGCGGCGTCTTCTACAATGGGTATGAGCTGGGGACCGACGTGCCCACCTATCCCCACATCCTGCACGAGAGTGGCTATCAGACCTTTGGCGTCGGTAAATTCTATCTGGAGTGCCGTGGGCGTCGGGCCTACAATGATGTCACTAAGTATGGCTTTGAGCAGGCCGAGACCACCGAGGATATTCGCTGAGGTCAGTGGCTTGATTGGGTGCGGGATACCTATCCAGAGTATTATGAGCGGGCGCAGCCTGCGCCCACTGCTGGCGCAGACCGGTGAGTTGAAGCGTCCTCCGGCGGTGCTGGTGGAGACCTACGGCTCTTACGGCAACATGGACTTCGACCTGACGGCGAAGTCAGCGGTCACGTGTGATGTTGCCTATACCCGTTTCGGTGATGGCAAGGGAATTGCTGTTCGACCTCGCAGCCGATCCCGATGAGCGCCAGAACATCGC
>CAZHBB010000059.1:0-18259 GCA_964530185.1 uncultured Anaerolineales bacterium | reverse complement strand
CCCAAAACAGGCAGACGTGACCGTTCACCCTTGGGGTAACGGTAAGAGACTTAGAGGGGCAATTATCCGTCAGGTGACAGTCACTCTCTCGCAGTAACTGTCACCCCGATGCTGCTTTAGCCTGTGCGCTGAGCCTCAGGCGTCCCCGACAGAGGGGGATGCCCGCAACACCCTGCGCAAGTCGTCCAGGCTCGAGACCTCGGCCAACGCCTTTGGCGGCACAATGCGGATGTCAAACTCAAGACGAGGCAGCGCCGTGCCATCTGCACACTGCCCGCGTTCCAGGTCGCGGTGCGGATAGAAGAAGCCCACGGCCTCATTGAACCGCTGATGGAGACGTCCCACTGCGATGTGGGCCTGCTGGCCATTCCGCATCACCATCACATACTGGTAGAGATCAAGCTGGCCCACGAACATATCACCGCTGTCGAATTCAGCCAACGTGTTGCGCAGGATCAGCGCCACGGCACGCAGGACATCATCATGGGTCACAAAGCCATACGCCTCGTTGAACGCCGCCATCCCCTGGACCGTGACGACGATCACGGCCAACTCGGGGTTCCTGGCGGCGCGTTTGATCTCCTCCTCAACCAACAAAGAGGTAGGGAGGTTGGTCACCGGATGGAGTAAGGTCTCCCGGGTGCTGCGACGCAGAGCGTTGCGCACCCGGAAACGGAGTTCCTGGACGTCGAAGGGCTTGGTCACATAGTCCACGGCCCCCAACTCCAGGCCAGTCAGCCGATCCGCTCGATCTCGCCGCTCGGTCAGGAAGATCACAGGGGTGTTCTCCGTCCGAGCATGCCGCCTGAGCTCAGAACACACCTGATACCCATCAATGTCTGGCAGATGGATGTCCAGGATCACCAAATCAGGCGTGGTGCTGCTCGCGATGTCTACGGCGTCCTGCCCCCAACTCGCGTGCATCACACCGTATCCCAGTGACGAGAAATACGCCGTCAACATCTCTGCAGTGCTGGGGTCGTCCTCGACAACCAGAATATGATATCCCTCTGCCTCTGTAGCTGTTGATGCCTCATCGTGGAACGACAACTCAGCTTCGGTCATCTTGACTCTTCCTCAACCTGACCACACAGCGACGTCAGCCAATGGGCTCCTTGCGGACTCTGAAGAGGCATTGACTGTGCCCCATCCCCATGCAGGTGATCTGATCCACGCGGAACGTCAGCCCGCCACTCAACCAACGCAATGCTTCCTCAATGATCCCAGCCGCGATAAAGCCACCTGGCCGTTCGACCTGCCGTCCCCAACACATGGAACACCGCTCGATGACGTAGTGGTAGGAATCGCCACCCGGATCACGGACATAGGAGGTCTGATCGCTGAGGGAGTCAAAGACCTTGGCGACGGCCGGGAGCCCTGCTTTGACCTTGGCCTGGAGCGGGAGCACCCGAAAGGCAAGGTCGCTGGCTCCCACCAGGGCGCCGAAGTTCGCCAACCCCTGGGCGAACAGGACTCGCCCCAACCGGAGTTGAAGCCCCCGTCCTCCGCGCGGGCCGTACATCTCCTCCAGGGCCTGGTTGAGCGCGGAAATGTAGGCAAAGTCAAACCCCTTGTCCATGTTGTCGGGGGGAGGGTTCTCGATGAAATGAGAGAGACCCGCCATGTTGAGGATCGCATTGAGGCCATTCCGCCCCATGATCTCCTCCAGGGCATCAAAGAGGATCAGCCCAAATCGATTCGGGTAATACAGGCCACTCGGCTCCGGGGGCGTTATCATAGTCGACCTCCTCACGAAAGGACTACACTCGGCCCATCACCCTAGAGGATCGTCGCGAACTCATTCGCAGCGCGACGCATATCCAGGAAGACCAATCCCAGTTTGGCCTGTTGACGCGCCAGGACGGTGAGCACCGCGTCCTCTCCAACAGCCCGTAGGATCACATAACCATTCGCACCCCTGACATAGACCTCGTCGAGCAGACCCCGCCCCAGTTCGCTCGCGATACGCTCGCCCAGGGAGAGCATCGCCGCCGACATCGCGGACACTCGATCCTCTTCCACGGTCTGAGGAAGTGACGTCGCAATGGGGAGACCATCCACGCTGATAATGGCGGCAGCCTCAATATCTGGACTGCTCATCTGAAGTTCCCGCAGCCTCTCGATCATGCGCTCGTTTCGCGACCTAGTTCCCATGAAGCTTGCCTCCTACCACGGACAGAGGGGCGATACAGTGGCGATCCGAGCCCTTCTACCTGCCCTGCTGCCTCTGATTGCCCCAATACACCTGCATGGAACAACTGATAGACTGTATACTAGCTTACTACAACTAACCATGAATGTCAAGATATGGTTAAAATTTTTCCAGCAAATTCTGCCTTCACACCCTCCTCGTCCCAGAGGACCCTACAGATCCAACACGCGCGTCCGGTATTGCAGGGCCTCGGCCAGATGGTGTGTCTGAACTGTATCCGATCCCTCCAAATCCGCGATCGTCCGGCTGACCTTAAGCACGCGATGATACGCGCGGGCGCTCAAATGCATCTGGCGCATGGCCGTCCGTATGAGGCTCTGTCCCTCTGGAGAGAGCACGCAGAAACGGCGGATATCCGCTGGTCCCATGTCGGCGTTACACCGGATGCCCATCCCTTGGAACCGCGCGTTCTGTCGTGCGCGCGCAGCCTCAACCCGCGCGCGGATCTCCGCTGAGGGCTCTCCCGCACGCATTTGGCTGAGCTTCTCATAGGGGACCCGGGGCACTTCAATGTTGATATCGATGCGGTCCAACAGCGGGCCAGAGATGCGCTTGCGATACCGTTGGATCATCCCCAGCGAGCACGTACATGCCCGCTCCGGATCGCCGTAATAACCACAGGGACAGGGGTTGAGTGCGGCCACCAACATGAAATTGGCGGGAAATGTCACTGCCCCCTGCGCCCGACTGATGGTGACCGTCTTATCCTCCAACGGCTGGCGCAACACCTCTAATACCCGCTGGCTGAACTCGGGCATCTCGTCCAGGAACAGCACCCCATGGTGCGCCAGGCTGATCTCTCCCGGGCGGGGCCATTGCCCGCCTCCCACCAGCCCGGCGTTGCTGATAGTATGGTGCGGGGCGCGGAAGGGACGCGTCCGGATCAGAGGGGTATCGGGGGGGAGCATGTCCGACACGCTGTAGATGCGAGTGACCTCCAGGGCCTCGTCGAGCGTCATGCTGGGCAGGATCCCAGGAAGCGCCCGGGCCATAAGGGTCTTGCCCGCCCCAGGGGGCCCCACCATGAGCAGGTTGTGAGACCCGGCAGCCGCCACCTCCAACGCCCGCTTTGCATGTTCCTGCCCCCGGATTTCAGAGAAGTCCGTCACCGGCGGCGGAGGCACAGAGAGCGAGGTCACATCGGAGGTCAGCGGTTCGATCGACTCCAGGCCACGCAAATGGGCCACGAGGGCAGCCAGAGACTCCACAGGAAAGACCTGGAGTTCAGGGATCAGCGCGGCCTCCGCTGCGTCCACGGCGGGCACATAGAGCGTCTCAATCCCCAGATGCCGTGCCATGTCCGCCACGGGCAACACGCCGCGCACATGCCGCACCGAACCATCCAGGGAGAGCTCCCCCATGATCAACGCATGCTCGAGTCGCTCATGCGGGATCTGGCCACTGGCAGCCATGACCCCAATCGCAATGGGCAGATCGTAGGCTGGCCCTTCCTTTCGCAGATCGGCCGGGGCCAGGTTGATGACGATGCGTTTGCTGTAGGGGAATTTGAAGCCACTGTTGCGGATGGCAGCCCGGACGCGCTCGCTGCTCTCGCGGACCGCTGCATCAGGCAACCCCACCAGCGTCAGGGTGACCATCCCCTGGCCGATGTCGACCTCAACGACGACGGGCTCTGCCTCAAGCCCCAGGACCGCGGCGCTGTGTATCTTTGCCAGCATGATCTATGCGTGCACTCTCAGGATACAGGGGTTGTCCAGCCCCCTTCTCACATCCCTGCCCACAAGTCGCCCCACCGTTGCCTCCTCTCAGCTCCGCACACTGTTGGCGCGTCACCCTTTTGTGGTCGCCAGTTCCCGGATCTCGCGCTCCAATCTCTCCAACCGCACATGGGCCTGCTGATCTCCCTGCTGAACACGATGCCAGGCAAAGGCCCCGTTGGCCAGGGCCTGATGATAGCGCCACATCCGCCACCAACCTTGCACCCCCTGGCCCAGGAGAGCGCGAAGCCGGGCCACGCCGCGCTGGAAGGAGGACTCCAGCACGGCCCTCTCCGTCTCAGCGATCAGCCCCTCGGCCGCCAACTTCTCCAGATAAGCCGCCAGCCGATGACGCTCCCAGATCAACGATCCCAAAGCCACAAGCAGCAGGAACCCTATGCCGACCCAATCGACCGCGATGGTCATCAACAGGAAGAGCGGGCCGGTATAACTGGTGACGGTGGCCAGGCCGTTGTGGAGCGCATGCGCAAACACGGCCAGGACGAAGCCGGCCACGATGGGGATCCAGGCCGGGACTTTGGACCGCCACTCCACTGCCAGGGCCACGCCCAGCCCTGTGAAGCCTGTATACATCGCATGGTTCAGCCCAAAGACGCCGGCACGCATCAGCGCAAGCCACAGGACCCCCCCGTAACCCTCTTGGGCATAGGCACCCAGGAAATAGCTGATGTTCTCGATCGCGGCGAAACCGAACCCCACCAACCCACCGTAGATCAGGCCATCCAGGGGGCTGTCCAGCTCTCGTCGCCACAGGAGAAAAAGCCCCAGCAGTGCCAGCGCCTTAACCCCCTCTTCGGTCAGCGGCGCGATAAACGAGGCCCCCACCAGCTCATACGTAAGCTGATGGGCATCGCGGACCAGCGTCAGCGGGATGTCCAGCACCACCTGCATGATCAGAGCCAACACGATGGAGGGCACAGCGCCCCAGACGAAGGCTGTCAGAAGCAGGCCCAGCGGCTCCTTCTCATGTCGATCGAGCCACCACAACAAACCGACGTAGATCAACGTGGGTACAAACGCGATCACAGTGACCAGGAGGAGTGCCAGTATCACTTGACCCCTTTCATCCTTGCGATAGATTTCTGCCGGCTGCTCAGGCCGCCGTTTGGCAGCAGGTCAACGGGACGAGAGCCTGCGCAGCAGCGACAGGCCGGCCGCGCCCACCAGACCGGCGCCGGCAAGCAACGCCACGCCTTGAAGCACCGTCTTGGTCTCTACACTGGGCAGCACCGCGCCCTCAAGCCCAGCCTCAGCCCCGTAGTGCACGAAGAGCTGCCCCCAGGGCGTCTTCAGTGCGGCCTCCACCCGTTTGCGGCCTACCACCGGGTACCAATAGACGTTGTGATAGAAGTTGCTGGCGAAATACGACCACGGCACAAGAGGACTCCGCAGGAGCAGAGACTCGAACGGCTTCAGCATCCCGTGGTAGATGGCCTTCTGCCCTCGACTGGCGAATGTGTCCTCCTGCACGAAGTTCCAACGTTCCTCGGCCGCATCCACGTCTCCGACAAACTCGATTTCCTTCGGATCGGCGACCCCCATCCCCAACTCGTGACCCAGGCGGAGGAAGGGAATGCTCAACGGGTCAAATCCCTGCAGCATGGCCGAAGCGGCATCGATGGCCACCTGGTCCGCCGAGGCCAGCAAGATGTTCTTCTCGTGCCAGCGCATGGCACGTGGGCCAGGTCCATCGCCGGCAAATGTCCCGTCCATCACAGCAAAAACACCGGGATGGATGGCGCGCTGGATGTTCAGCAGATCGATCAAAGTCTCATGGATCACGCTGTGGGTCCAGTGACGCCTGCGCCCCAGGAGCCCACCAAAGGCGTTCTTCATCGCGCCGGTGATCGTGGTAAATACATGGGTCTTTACCGTGGGCAGTTGAACGATATTGGCCCCAATCAGCGGCTCCGGGATGTAGACGCCCTCCGGATAGACCTTGTCCAGGACCAGGAAGGGTCTCTCAGGTTCGTAGCGGACCCACTTGACTTCGGGCTTGTAGATGTAGATACACGGCACCCCATACTTGTCGGTCACATAGCGCTGCTTGTTGTTGACCTCCCCCTCGCCAGTGTCCACGACCACGGTATCGTTGTGAACGCCGACCAGCTCGTACCCCGCCCTCTGAAGCACCCGGATCACGCCCTCGAGCTGCCACGGGGTCGTCGAACACGCAGGGTACCATGTCTGCCAACTGATGTTGATCTTGAGTAACGTGCGCTTCCCCTTAGGCAGGGCCTCTTGATAACCCGCCAGCGTCATCAGACGCGCGTAGTCATCCAGCACCGTCTCAGGCGTGGTGCGCACGATGGCGACCTTACCCCAACCAGGAAATCTCTCTGTCTCCATGTCCTCCCTATCCACTCCTTGCAGATAACGCGACACAACTGTGCCCTTCGGGGAGTATACGCACTCTGGGCCTCAAGTCCAACGGGATACGACGCCTGGCATACTGCCCAGTGCGGAGACTGGCACAGATGATAGCGACCGCCGTTGGGATACCTGTGGGCCCCCTCAGTCCGAAAGCTGCCGCGTCCACGCTTCGAGCGCGGCAAGGGCGCGTTCGGCGTGGGCCTCACCCCGTGCCCGTTTGCCCCGCACACGACGAGGCAGGGGGGGCAGAAGGCCGAAGTTGGCCTTCATGGGCTGAAAAGCGTCGGCCGCGGCATGTGTGATGTAGTGCATCAAAGCGCCGATCATGGTCTCGCGCGGGGGGAGAACAGGAGATTGCCCCCTCAGGAGGCGTGAGGCGTTGACCCCGGCGAGCCAACCGCCCGCGATGTTGCCGACGTACCCCTCGAGCCCGGCGATCTGCCCGGCGAAGAAGAGATCCGGCCGCTCTCGATATTGCAGAGTCGGCAGCAGGAGACGCGGGCTGTTGATGTAGGTATTGCGGTGCATCGAGCCGTAGCGGACAAAACGCGCCCTCTCCAGGCCAGGGATCATCCTGAGGACCCGCTCCTGCTCCCCGTACCGCAGGTTGGTCTGAAACCCCACGATATTGTACAGGGTCGCAGCAGCGTTGTCCTGGCGCAACTGAACCACTGCGTAGGGACGCCTGCCGGTGCGAGGGTCCTTGAGGCCCACCGGCCTCAGGGGCCCGAAGGCCAACGCCTGCTCGCCTCGCGCAGCCAATACCTCAATGGGCAGACAGCCCTCGAAGAAATGAGGATCCTCGCGCTCGAACTCACGAAGCTCAATCCGCTGTGCGCTGAGCAGGGCCTCATAAAACGCCCGATACTCCTGCTCGGTCATGGGACAGTTGATGTAGTCCCCGCCCTCGTTTTCGCCACGCCCGTACCGCGAGGCCCGAAATGCGATCCGCATATCGATGCTTTCGGCCTCCACGATAGGGGCGATGGCGTCATAGAAATAGAGACTGTCCTCACCGGTCAGGGCCTGCAGGGCCTGCGACAGGGCAGACGACGTAAGCGGGCCGCTGGCGACCACCACCGGTCCCTCATCTGGGATCTCCTTCACCTCCTCACGCACCACCGTGATCCTGGGGTGTTGCTCCACCGCCGTGGTGACCGCGGCAGCGAACGCTTCCCGATCCACCGCCAGCGCGCTCCCAGCCGGCAGCCGGTGCTGATCGGCGATCCGGATGAGCAACGACCCCAGCCGGCGTAGCTCCTCCTTCAGCAAGCCCGGCGCCCGGCCCACCACGTTCGACCCCAACGAGTTGGAGCACACGAGCTCAGCCAGCGCACCCGTGGTATGGGCCGGCGTCATCGTCCGCGGCCGCATCTCATACAGCAGAACCTCAGCCCCTGCCTCGGCCGCCTGCCAGGCCGCCTCACAGCCTGCCAATCCTCCACCAATCACGATGATACGGCTCACACCAACGCTCCCTCTACGTACTCACTCATAGCCCAGGGACCGACGACGGCTCATCCCCCGCACGGCATGCCCCACGCCCCATCAGAAACACCTCATGCCAGGCGAAAGTGCCTGGCATGAGGATATCAACGGTCAACCGCGCCGCGGAACGGTCAATCTTTCGTCACATCGGGTGGGACAGAGAAGATCTCCCCTGTTCTCGGCTCGGCGTTCAGAAGATCCCGCGCCTCGCTCTCCCATTCCGCGGGGACCTGAACCTCCACACGCCCCAGGCCATTGACTGTGATACCTATGACAGGCCCTACGGATTCATACTTCAACACAACCGGGATACCGGCGCTTTCCAGCGCCCCCCGAATGACGTTGGCCCGTAGCAGTCCCTGTACCACATAGACAGTCACCAGATCCGTCACCCGCCTCTGCCTGTCCACGCGACCACCTCCTCATCTACTGGGCCATTTCACACTAAGTTTGGCGCAGATTGTCCATTTGTCAACACGGTTTAGTCCTGGTATAATGGCTCATGGTATTTAGGCTGAAAAGGCCGCAGGGGAGCAACCGTAGAAGCCTATGAGCACAGACAGCGCATTGAGCCAATATCAATACTGGCAACAGTTTACGATCCAGCCCTCAGATCTGGATCATCTCGCCAACTTCCTGATGGAACGCGAGCGTCCCCATACAGTGGACGAGCTCGCCCGTGAGCTCGTGCGATACCGCCAGGAACAGCTAGCTGACCTGGCCAGGCGTTCTCTCTCTCAGGGACGAGTCTACCATCCGGCTGAGGCTTACCACGTCGGGGAGCAACTGATCTTTCCGCACCTGGGCAACGCCCTTGGTGAGGTCATTGCGGTCCGCGCGGGACGCAATCCCGAATATGAGCCGTTCTCCGTCATCAAAGTGCGATTGGAGGACGACGAGCGGGAGTTCGTCGCGGAGCTTCAGCATCCCCACAAGCTCAATGAGCTCACGCTTCTCCCGGCCAATGAGGCCAGCCCCGAGGAGATCTTCGCATGTTGTGGCGATCATATTCGCAGCGTCTTGCTCGAGGCACTGGAGCAGGATCCCCAGTTCGTCAATGTGGCTCACATGTGGTTCCTCCAGGGGCTGTTGGTCGAGATCTCACCAGGGTCCTTGAACATCGCGGAAGCGATGCTCGATATGGCTGGTGGGGGCCCCATGCGCACCGAAGAACTGATGGAGGAGATCGACCTGCCCCCCGAGGTCCCGGAGGAGTTGCGCAAGTTCTCGCTGGAGTACGCCCTGCTGCGTGACTCGCGTTTCGACGAGGTAGGGCCAGCCGGTTATGCCCTGTGGTACCTGCGCAGTCTGGAGCCCAAGGAAGTATTGGAGACGCCGCCGCTCCTGCAGTATGTGCCAATCCCCTACAACCGTCAGGTGCTGGACGAGGCGATGCTCAGTCTCGAGCGGCGCGCATCGGACGAATGGTCTGAACTCCCGGCAACCGAGTCGCTGGACGAATCGACTACGATCGTTTTGAACTACCCGCACTGGCGGAGTGGCACGCTTCCCCTGGCGCCTCACGTCGCGCATCTGTTCCCGACGGCACGCCTGGCCAATCGGATCCGTTTCACCTTCGTGGATGACGCCACCGGGGAGGCTTTCCCCGGATGGGTAGTGCGGAGTGGACGCTATGTCTACGGCCTCAAAGATTGGTTCGCCGCCAAGCAGGTGCTCGTAGGCACCCTCATTGATCTGAGGCCGGGGGATGAGCCCGGCGTTATCCGTGTCGGCGTGCGGCCCTTCAGGACTCAGCGCGGTGAATGGTTGCGCACCGTGACCGTCGAGAAGGACGACCTGCTCTTCGAGGTCACCCGTGTGCCCGTTGCCTGTGAGTTCGATGAGCTTGCGGCAGTGGCCGTGATGAATCCAGACGCCCTGGATGCCCTGCGGCCCCAGTTCAGCCGCGCTTCGCTCGAGGCTCTACTGGAGCGGGCCTTCAGCGGCCTGGCGGGGCTGAGCCTGCAACGGGCTGTGCACGCCATGACCCTTTACAGTGTGTTGAATCTCATGCGACGCGTACCGCCGGCCCCCATGCTGGCGACGCTCGCGGTGTCGCCCCGGTACGTCTCACTGGGCGATGACTATTGGGCCTATCGGGGGGAGGAGTGATGGCAACGCTTCCACCAGATCCTACTCTGACGCACTTCATCAAACCCACATTGGACACGCCATTCCACATCGATCTCTCCTGGTGGGAGGAGCACGGCCTCGATCTGAACGTGAAGCTGGTCTCTCACCTGTGCCCCCAGCATCGTGAGGCCTACAGTGGGCAGCAACTGCCCGAGGCCATCGATTGGATCGACTGGGAGACAGGAGAGATTCAGACGGTGGATGGCCTGCAGTACGTGATCACCACCCACTGCAGCAAGGAGCCAGGGTACATCCGTCAGGCCCCCACACTCATTGAGGCGGTCTTCCGGGCTTTCCTGAGCAACGGCAACCAGCCGTTGACGCCGAGAGATCTCAGCGCACTCGTGGGATATCCGCCAGAACAGATCCTGCGTGTGCTGTCCGGACGTCGTGTCCGGTTGGGGCTGCGTCCGGTTTTGACGCCTGAGGGCTAAGATAAGACACATCGCCCCGGTAGCTCAATTGGACAGAGCAAGTGCCTTCTAAGCACAAGGCTAGAGGTTCGAGTCCTCTCCGGGGCACTCACATGGTGTCCTCTGGCATGGTACCCTGGGGTGATCCATAGTCACACCCAGGACCCGGCGCCGGGCTCCCCCACTAAACGCTCTCCCGCCAATCCCATCCTGCCTCTTCCAGCTCGACCAGGGCTGCGAACCGACCGCCCTGCCGGATCAGCACCTCCGGGGGGCCCTCCTCGACAATACGGCCCGCCTCCAAAAGGATCACCCTATCAGCCGCCCGCGCCGTAGACAGGCGGTGGGCGACTGTAATAGCCGCGCGCTGTCTCCCGTCATCCCCCCGGATCGCGGCCTGCAGAGCCGCACGGAACTCGGCTTCGCTGGCATTGTCCACCGCAGCCGTCGCCTCATCCAGCAGAAGCACGGCGGGATCCCAGACCAGCGCGCGTGCCAGCGAGAGCAGTTGCTGCTGTCCCTCGGAAAGTTGAATCCCCTGACCGTGCCCCACGCCGCTCAACCAGGTGTCATAACCCTGCGGCAGGGCCGCGACAAACCGATCCACCCCGGTCATCCGGGCCGCACGCTCCACCGCCTCGCGCGGGGCAGTGGGATCGCCCAGGGTCAGGTTCTCCCAGACTGTGCCACTGAATAGCTGCACGGCCTGGGGGACTACGCCCACCACGCGGCGGCGCTGGTCGTCGGAGAGTCGACGTGGGTCCACCCCTGCCACCCGAATCTCACCCGCCCACGGCGCGTACAATCCCCCTAAAAGGTGCACCAGGCTGCTCTTGCCTGCCCCCGTCCTCCCAACCAATGCTACGTGCTCTCCCGGCCGCACGTGCAACGTCACCCCCTCCAGAACCGGACGCCCAGGGAGATAACCAAAGGTCACGTGATCCACCCGCACCACGGCTCCATCGTCCTCGTGCAGAGGCCCTACGCTCCCCTCTGGGACTGTCTCAGGCGGGATCTGCAGCACCTGCACGATGCGCTCGATACCCGCCAGGGCGCTCTGCACCGTTTGCCAGTCCTCGCCCAGGTTGCGGATGGGATCGAAGAAGCGCTGAAAAAGCAGGATAAAAGCCACGATCGTACCCATCGAGAGACCCCATGCCTGCCCCAGCCCCCCCGTCCCACTCCACAGCAACAGCGCAACACTCAATGCCACCATTACGGTGAGCGACGGGGTATAGTACAGGTTGTACGATTCGGCCCGCCAGAAGGCGGCCACCATCTCTCGCAAAGCATAGCGGAAGCGGGTCAGAAAGGCATGCTCTCTGCCAAACGCCCGCACCACCTCAACGCCCGAAAGCGTCTCCTGCAGGTACACATTGAGCAACCCAACGGCCTTCCGCCGGTCCCGCTGTGCGTCGCGGATGTGTATCTGGAAGAAGCGCGTGATGAGAGCCAGCGGGGGGATCAACAACAGCGCCACCAGGGCCAGGGGCAGACTGAGCGAGGCCATCGCCACGAAGGTGGTGGCCACCTGCACCAGACGCAACAGCAGGTTGGACGCGCCGGTGGCAAAGAGGGTGTCGACGGTGTCCACGTCGGCCGTACAGCGACTGATCACATCACCCAAGGGCGTACGATCATAGTAACTCAGGGGAAGGCGCTGCAGATGGGAGAAGAGGCGCACGCGCAGATCACGCAGGGCGTGTTGAGCCACCCAGGACGTCAGGTAACCGATGCCGGACCGCATGCCATCGGCCAACACCATGAGCCCCAAATAGAGCAGGGCCAGGGCCAGGATGCCCTGGGGAAGGCCAGGAGTCAGGTGGAGATCCACGATACGCTGCAACACCAGGGGAGGGACTGCGCCCAGTGCCTCGGATGCAAGCACCAGGCCCGCAATCAGAGCGACGCGAGCGCGCCACGGATGCAGAAGATGTCGAATCTCGCCCCAGGCCGTGACCCGGGAGGCGGGGGATGTTGGCATGGCCATCACGTCACCTCCCGTGCTTTGATCCGCTGCTGGGCGCGGTAGATGCGCGCATAGAGGCCGCCAGCGGCCAGCAACGCCTCATGCGTTCCCTGCTCGACAATCCGTCCTCGATCGAGCACGACCACCTGGTCGGCCAGGGGAAAAGCCCCCAGGCGATGCGAGAAGAAGACCACCGTCGCCCGCTGCTCGAGGGGGGCCGCAGGGCCAAAGGCCTCACGCAATCCGGCGATGATCTGAGCCTCGGTGTCCAGATCCACCGCAGAGAACGGATCGTCCAACACCAGGAGGGCGGGGCAGCTCGCAAAGGCCCGTGCCAACGCAATCCGCTGACGTTGGCCTCCGGAGACACGCAGCCCCCGTTCGCCGATCTCCGTGTCCAATCCCTTGGGGAACGTCTGCAGATCTGCCTCCAGGGCGGCCAGTCGCAACCAGCGATTGAGCTCCGCGTCGTGCTGGGTCCCCTGAGCGGGGAAGGTAAACAAAATGTTCTCGCGGACCGTGCCGGAAAAGAGGAAGGGGCTCTGTGGCAGGTAGCCGATCCACGCCGCCCGTTCGGCAGAGGACAGGGCATCCAGGGATACCCCGTCGAGCAACACCTGTCCTTCCTCCAAAGGGTAGAGCCCCAGCAGAACACGCGCCAGCGCGCTCTTGCCACAGCCGACGGGACCGGTGACCGCCACAAACCCTCCAGCGGGAATGTCCAGACTGATTCGACGGAGCACTGGCCGCTCATTGCCCGGATAGCGGAACGTCACCTGCCGCACGGAGATAGCGACCGGATGAGGGGGGCGCTCTGGCAACGGAGGCCCAGGCTCGTCCAGGCCCGGGACATAGGCGATACGCAAGGTGGAGCGCCAACTGACCGGCCCATCCAGTGGCGGAGCCAACAGGGGTTCCAGCCGGGCATAGGCCGCGGCCCCGCTCTGCACCGAATTGAACAGTTGGGGTATGCGATGCCCCCGGTTGACGAAGCGGGTGTACAGGTCGAGGTAGGCGATGAAGGCGCCAAGGCTCATGGCGCCAGTGGCCACCCGCTCCCCACCCAGCCAAAGCAGGAAGACGATGCCCCCCAACATGAGCAGGCGATAGACCGGCTGCAGGCTGCTGCGCAGGCGCACAATGGCGAGGCTGGCCTCGGCTAACCGAGAGGAAAGCTCCGCGACGCGGGCCACCGTCGCCTCAACACGTCCAAACAGGCGCACCACACGCAGGCCTACCAGGCGCTCCTGCAGGAAAGAGGTCAGCGCAGCGCTGGCCTCCCGCGCTGCGACGGTACGCTCACTGACCCAACGCCCCATCGAGAGGGCCAACAGCATGCCCAACGGCACCGGCAAGAGCGTCAGCAGGGTCAGGCCTGGATCATAGGCCATCATGCCCGCGATCAGCGAGAGCGAAAAGAGCACCGTGTCCCACGCCTCGGTGGTGAGCTCTCTCACGCCGCGCCCCACCACCTCCACGTCCCCGATGATACGGGCCATCAGGTCCCCAATCGGAACGCTGTACAGGCGCTCCATGGGCCAGGACAACACACCGCGCAGCGCGTCGGCCCGCACGCTGGCCATAATGCGCTGATTGCCCACGCGCAAGCCCCAGCGCTTAACCAACCGTGCGCCCTGATAGAGGGCCATGCCCCCCGCATAGGCCAGCCCGGCCCACAGCACCGAGGCTCCTTCACCCTGGCCGTTGGCCCAGGCCTTGGCCGTATCGATCGCCCGGCCAAGCAAAACGGCGGGGAGCACCACCGCCGTGTTCATTACGATCCCGCCAAGTGAACCGATGATCAACAGACCGGCCACCTGACGCAGATAGGGGGAGATAGCTTTGAGAAAACGCCTGGTCAAACTGAACGCTCCTTAGTCTGTCCCGTCGGGTCGGGAGATACCCCTATGACTACCCATCCCTATAGTTCAAACTCGGCGACCAGGAACGTATGATCCGAGGGGCGCTCCGCTTTGCGGGCTTCCGTGTCGATCCACGCACAGACGGACCTGGCGGCCAATGGCCTGGTCGCCCAGATGTGATCAACCCGCCACCCCACCCCTCGCTCCACCGGGTTGCGAGCGCGATAGTCCCAGTAGGTATACTGCCCAGCCTCTCCGGGGTGGTGCTTGCGGAAGACATCCACGAACCCCCAGGCGCGGATCTCCTCCAACGCTGCCTGCGCCTCAGGGTGAAAGTCCACGTGGCCCCGCAGGCGCACTGGATCGTAGACATCAATATCCTCGACCGCGATGTTGAAGTCTCCCACCCACGCCAGAGGCGTCTCCGGTGTGAAGTGGGCATCCAGCCACTCCCGGAACCGACGCAGCCAGGTGAGCTTGTGCTGGAACTCAGGATGATCAGGGGCGCGTCCCTGAGGGACATAGGTGTTGATGATGACAATACCCTCGATCTCCGTACACAACAGCCGGGTGCGCTCAGACCCATCATCGAAGCCAACCTGAACCCATGCAGGCGCCTCCTTGCTCAGCGTGGCGATGCCCGCATGGGACTTCTGTCCCGCGTAGACGACATGATAGCCTGCAGCCCGAATGGGCTCAACGGGGAAGTCCTTGTCCTGGACTTTGGTCTCCTGCACACACAGCACGTCGCAGTGCCTCTGAGCCAGCCAGCCCAGAATCTGGTTCAGGCGAACCCGTATCGAATTCGCATTGAACGTCGCCAGGACGAACCGTCCGCTCATCCCTTGCCTCCCTTTCCTACCCCTCGATAGCCCGTATCGCCAACTCCGGCGCCTCGTCCCCGAACATCACCAACAGCAGCCCAGGCAGATACTCCTCCATGGTGTAGATCGCCGGATAGAGTGTGTTACGGATCAGACGTCCCGTCAGCCTCTCGCCCTCAAAATCGAGGCTACTCTTGTAGCGGACCTCTCCATCCCGAAAATCCATCTCGAAGTTCCCAATGGGGAGACCGTAGTTCGCCCGCGTGAGGAACTCCGCGACTCTGAGCCTGGCTTCCTCCGGCGCTTTGACAGGAGCCAGCGTATAACACAGAAGCTGTTGCTCACTCTGCCGGATCTGGGCGTAACAGCGCAGATCGCCGAATTGACTGCTGAAAAAGAAACGCACCGTGCTGCGCTCGTCGAGCCGCTCTACAGGCCAACCGTCCTCACGGAGGGTTTCAACCAACAGCCGGTACGCAGCAGGTTCCTCCGAGGTCGTCTCCTCCCTCTGAACGCCGCCTGTGTCGTGCTGCATCCTCACACTCCACCCTCACAGCGCCCTGCCCGCGGGGCCCAAAGAGCCCTCTCAGGTGCCATTGCGTGATGGCCAGAACTCAAACAGCGCCCCCACCGATTGTCCCCGGACGTTGCAGCGGATCACCTCGCCAAAGATCCTGGCCACAGAGAGCACCACCAGGCGCTCTGGACGCCGATCTTCTGGAAGAGGAACCGTATCCGTCACCACGATCTCGTCAATGGCATCGACCGCATTGAGACGCTCAACGGCAGGACCGGTGAACAACCCGTGGGTACACACCACAGTGACCCGGCGGATATCGTATCGCGCCTGCATGTGCCGGATGATTTCGATCGTGGTCCCGGCGGTGGCGATCTCATCGTCCAACAAGATGACGTCCTTATGGCTGATGTCCCCCATGACCCCCGTGATGGTGACCTGGTTATCACTGAGGCGGGTCTTGACGCCCGCGGCCATGGGGAGCCCCAGGGCCGCCGCCAGTTTAGAGACGCGCTTGGCGTGTCCCACGTCAGGCGCGACCACCACAGCGTTGCTCAGATCCTTCTGACGCAGGTGCTCCACAAAGACAGAGTGCGCGGTGAGATGGTCCGCGGGCACACTGAAGAACCCATGAACCTGGGGCGAGTGCAACGTCATCGTGATGATCTGCGTGGCCCCAGCCGTCACCAGGAGATCTGCCACAAGCCGCGCAGCGATCGAGATGCGCGGGGCATCCTTCTTGTCCGAACGCGCATAGGAATAGTAGGGGATCACCGCACAGACATCTTTGGCTGCCCCACCGCGCGCGATATCGAGCATCAACAGCATCTCCATCAGATGATCACTGCAGGGCGGGGAGAGGGGCTGCACGATGAAGACCTCCTTGCCCCGCACACTGGTGCCAAGCTGGACGTAGTAGTCGTCATTGGAGAACTTGCGGATGGTCGTGGGACTGAGTTCGATACCCAGGTAACCGGCGATACGCCGGGCCAACGTGGGATGTGCCGACCCACTGAACATCAGGACGTTCGACAAAGGCTCAACACCCGTGTCCTGGCCTTTCATAGCGGACAACTTCTCCTCCTAGCCTTTAGGATCGCGCAAAACATTCTACCCATGAGACATAATGGGGCAACCACAGATGCCCCCGCTCCTCAAGGTAAGTTGTCAATGGGGACGGCCTCAATGGGCGGCGCAGGGGTAAACCCAAAGATACGACCATAGAAGTAGAGCTCTGCCTCCAACGACCGCCTGATGTGCTCCTCCTGACGGAAGCCATGCTGCTCGCCCTCGAACAGCAAACAGGCCACCGGAATCCCTTTCTCCCGCAGCGCATTGACCATCCGCTCCGTCTGTGAAGGCGGCACGACCCGATCCTCAAGACCCTGGAAGAAGATCACAGGGCAGCTCATCCGATCCACATGGTGGATCGGCGAGCGTGCGAGGTAAAGATCACGTCGCTCGGGATAAGGACCAATGAGACCATCGAGATAGCGGGACTCGAACTTGTGCGTGTCCCGCGCCAGGGCCTCCGGATCGCTGACCCCATAGTAGCTGGCACCCGCGTGGAATACCCGGCGAAAGGTCAGGGCACACAAGGTCGTGTACCCCCCCGCACTTCCTCCGCGGATGATCAGGCGACTGGGATCCACCTCACCCCGCTCGATGAGCGCACGGGCACCGTAGACGCAGTCGTCCACATCCACGACACCCCAGCGACCGCGCAAGCGCTCCCGATATGCCCGACCGTAACCGCTGCTCCCCCGATAGTTGACGTCCAACACCGCGAAACCACGCGACGTCCAGTATTGAATCCTTAAATCGAGAGCGTCGGTGGTCGCGCCGGTAGGGCCACCGTGGCTTATGACCAGGAGTGGTGGACGCTCGTCGGGTGGGCCCTGGTAGGCATTGTTACGCGGTCGGTAGAAGAAGCCATGGGCAGTCTCCCCATCGCTGGTCGGAAAGCTGATCGGGATCCCGAAGGAGAGAGTGCCTTCCTCCAGCTCTGAGGCGAAGGCCTGCCGCAGAACTTGAAAGGTGCCCGAGGCCGGGTCCAGCAGGACAATCGCGCTGGGATGCGCTGGGCCAGCACCGCGGAACGCCACGCCCACCGGGCCCACCGCTACGTGACCAATGCTGGTATAGGGGAGATCGAACACATGCAGCTCACCAGTCCTCACCTCGAGCACGCCAAGCCGATCACGGGCCTGTTGGGTAAAGACACAGACGATCCGTTCAGGGGATAGATGCGCATAGGTAGCCAGGCCCAGGACCCACTGAGGGCGCCCGAACTCAGCCTCCATCTCCTTCAGGCACCGCGTCTCTCCATCCCGCCATTGGTAGAGGTTCCACCACCCCGTGCGGTCAGACAGGAACGTCAGCGTTCCATCAGGGGACCAAGTGGGTTGGGAGATCGATTCTGCCTCTCCGCCTGCCACCCGGCGCGGATGATGGCACAGACCATCCTCACTCACTTCCGCCACCCAAAGCTCTGTCCCATCCCAGGGCATATTGGGATGACACCAACTGATCCAGGCCAACCGTTGCCCATCAGGGCTCAAGCGGGGCGCCGCGTAGAAATCATCCCCCTGGACCAGCACCCGCTGGTCCCCACTCTCAATATCAATGGCAACAATGGTGTTCACCGGTTCACCATGGTCCGCCAGGGCCTGCTCCGTGTGGTCCTCCCTCACACACAGCACCCGCCCACGAGCGGGATCGACCACACC
>CAZHBB010000058.1:0-18360 GCA_964530185.1 uncultured Anaerolineales bacterium | reverse complement strand
CTGGAGAGCGTGGCGCGCATTGTGCCCTATGATGCAGCCACCGTGATGCTTGTTGTGGATGACCACGTGCGACCGGTGCGGTTGCGGGGGTATGAGGCGCGTGGTAGCGCGGACTCTCTTATGGCGATGCGTCCAGCGGTGGACAGTCTCCCTACGCTTGAGCGCATGCTGGCGACGGGTGGCCCGGTAGTGATCCCAGACACGAGACAGGATCCGGAGTGGCGCTACTTAGCGGAGACGAGTTGGATCCGCTCCTATGTGGCCGCTCCCCTTAGAGTCAGAAACGTCATTGTGGGCTTCCTCACCCTGGACAGTGCTACGCCTGGACACTTTGATGAGCATGATGCGGAGCGTCTTCAGGCCTTTGCTGACCATGCTGCGATTGCCCTGACCAATGCCCGCCTCTACGACGAGGTAAGGACGGCCGCGAGCCGCCTCAGGCAGATCCTGGAGGCTGTGCCGGTGGGCGTTGTGCTGCTAGATGCCGACGGCCGTATTCTGGAGGCCAATCCCGCAGCTCGACAGGACCTGACAGTCCTGGCTGGCGTGGGTACGGGCAAGCGGATAGAGCATTTGGGTGACCATCTTCTGCCTGATCTCATGGCTCCGCCGCCTGAGGGCCGGGCATGGCATGAGGTGCACTCCGGTGATCGGATCTTCGCTGTCTTTGCGCGTCAGGCAGTCACCCCACAGGGCCGCGAAGGTTCGGTCCTTGTCATCCGTGAGATCACCCAAGAGCGTGAGATACGTGAGCGGCTTGAGCGCCAGGAGCGGATGGCTGTGCTTGGCCAATTGGCGGCGGGCATCGCTCATGATTTCAACAATATCCTGGCCGTGATCGTGCTCTATGGACAGATGTTGACCCGCTCTGAGTCGCTCCTCGCGGATGACCGCCGCCGCGCGCAGGTGATGGTGGAGCAGGCGCAACGCGCCGCGGAGCTGGTGGAGCAGATCCTGGACTTCAGTCGGCGTGCAGTGCTGCAGCGCCAGGTGGTGGATTTGGCTTCCCTGGTTGGTGGCCAGATCGAGATCCTGCGACGGGCTCTGCCAGAGTCTATCCAGGTTGTATTCGAGCAGGACACAGGTCCGCATGCTGTGCGCGTAGATCCGGGTCGGATGGCACAGATGCTCATGAACTTGGCGGTGAATGCGCGTGACGCCATGCCGCAAGGCGGCACGCTGCGCATCGAGCTGGAGCGCGTGACGATCACCGGAGATGATGCACCGCCGCTTCCCGAGATGGCGCCGGGACCATGGGTTAAGCTTTCGGTGTCAGACACCGGTGTGGGCATCGCGCCCGAGGACCTATCGCATATCTTCGAACCGTTCTTCACTACCAAGGAACCTGGCAAGGGCAGTGGCCTGGGTCTTGCCCAGGTCGATGGCATCGTGGCCCAACATGGTGGTCACATCACTGTACAGAGCCAGATTGGGGTGGGGACCGTGTTCACTGTCTATCTACCAGCCGAAGCTGATGCTGAGGTAAGCCAGCATGCCTCGGGACCGGGTAACCTGTTGCGGGGGAATGGACAGCGTATCCTTCTGGTAGAGGATGCCCCAGGTGTCCGTGAGGCACTGCGTTCGGCTCTGGAGGAGATGGACTATCAGGTGGTGACGGCCGAGGATGGACAGGCCGCGCTGGACATCATAGCAGAGGAAGGTGCGGAGATTGACCTGGTGCTAACTGACGTGGTTATGCCGCGCATGGGGGGGCAGGCTATGCTGCACCGATTGCGCCGGGAGGGCTGGACCATGCCTGTCATCATGTTGACGGGGCATCCTATGGAGGCCCAGTTGAGGAGATTAGAAGCCGAGGCCGGGCTAGACGGATGGCTGTTGAAACCACCTGATCTACGGCGGTTGAGTGAGCTGATTGCGCAGGCGCTGCAACGAGAGGCATGAGTGATGGGTCTGCGGGTGGGCACCTCGGGCTGGGCTTATCGAGATTGGCAGGGGACCTTCTACCCTCCTGGTCTACATCAATCAGCTTGGTTCGCGCATTATGCCGGGGTGTTCGACACGGTGGAGGTGAACTATACTTTCTACCACCTGCCATCGCAGACGACGGTCGAGCGCTGGCGCAGTCAGGCCCCTGAGGGGTTCATCTATGCCCTCAAGGGGAGCCAACAGATCACGCATCGGCTGCGGCTGTCCGATGTGGATGAGCCGCTGGACAGGTTTCTCACACGGGCGGGATCTCTGGGCGATCGCCTAGGGCCGATCCTCTGGCAACTTCCTCCTCGCTGGTCGGCCGACGCGGCTCGACTAGAGGCGTTCGCCGCCAAGCTCCCGCGGGATCTGGTCCATGCGTTTGAGTTCCGTGATCCGAGCTGGCTGACGACGGAGATTCGGCGCATCCTGGAAGAGCGGGGCCTGACTTTCTGCATCTTTGACATGCCGGGGCGGACCTGTCCAAAATGGGTCACGGCGGACGTGATCTATCTGCGTTTCCATGGGTGCGGTCAACGGTATGCTGGACGTTACGGTCGCGAGGCGTTGGAGCCGTGGGCAGATCAGATCCGCCGGTGGGTGAAGCGGGGGCACCCGGTTTACGCGTACTTCAACAACACCGCGCGTGGGCACGCGGTGGAGGATGCTCGTGAGCTTCATCGCTTGTGTCGAGCGGTGAGCTGAACAACTGCCGAGAGGTTAGCGTTTTGAGCGGCGGTAGCCCATGACCGCTTACGGCTCTTGGCATGGGATGATCAACTGTCACTGTTCGTGTCCCTCCACCCCGCCGACGGCGACCTCCCGTGACCATTCCAGGATGTAGCTGTCCTGGTGCGGTACGCCAACGTGCCGGCATTCACTTGTGCGCATTGAGCAGGCCGCGCCGCCCACGCAGCGCTGATCTTGAAATTGTTCTTGCTGGTGTGGCGGCTTACTGGCCTGGGTACGTCAGGTAGCATAGATCTGGCCTGTCAGGCCCCGGCGAGGTAGGCCGCCACGTTTGATGGTATGTCGCCTGCCTCCTACTCCCTGAGAACCAGCGGCAGGAAGACCGAGGGTACCATCTGGATGTTAGGGCCGCAGGCATAGGTACATGCCGGCTGACCGGTGTCCTGCCAGCCAAAACTGCTCTCACAGGCATTCTGAGAGCCGTCGGTGTCGGCGTTATCTTCGCTCGAGATATCGGCGTCGAAGTTGCCGCACATATAGGTGCGCTCGACAGCGACGCCGCTGGACATGGCGATCCGGACCCCCGTGTTGTTTCTTGTGATCAGGTTCTCCTCGAGATGGAGATCCTGTGCCGCGCTAGCGAACATCCCGAAGCCTGTGTTGTCCATCATCTGCGAGTCTGTAAGACGGACGTCCTGGTCTTCGAGCAGGACGACACCCTGCTCATAGTGCTCGATACTGCAGTTACGCAGGGTCACGTTCCGGTGGCCTACATCCAGAATACCAACGCCGCTGTTGTCCCCTATAAGCCGGGCGCCATTGCAGTCCAGGATCACGTCATCGTGGTCAATGATCAATACTCCGGGATCCCCAGCGTCGGGCAACTCGTAGATCCCCTGGCAAAGCAGGGTATCGGTCGTGAGACGCATGTCATCATGGGGGACAACGCAGGTCTGCTCGACGCAGTCGGCTGCACAATTCACGTGATCTTCGCCCTCTCCACAGATTGCGTCACCACAGGAAGCTTGCGTCTGCACGACGGGCGAAGTCGACAGATCACCCCAGTTGAGCGGCTTCAGCATGTGCGTCTCCCCAGGCTGTATGGTCTGGTCTGCAATGATTTTGGTGCGGGGACTATTGCTCAGCGAGTCGGTGACAATCTCGTTCTGAAAGAGCACCTCATAGTCTACCGGCGCATCACCGCGGTTGGCGATCACAACGCCCTGGTGGTCAGGCGTTACTTTGAAGAAGAGTCGGCTCTGAGCATCGACCGTCATGCCCCGCATCCAGTACAGACGCCGGTCGGAGTCCGGACTCCACCTGCGCAACAGGCGTACGTTGAGATCCTTAGCCGGGCCTGTGGTCGTGAATCCCAGCTCATTGTGGTAGGGATTGCCGTTAACGACCCTGAACGCGAGCCTGTCCGTTATACCGCTGGTAGTGGTAATCCCCTCCAGGACGTAGCCACCATTAAAGCCTAGCATGAGCGCGTTGTAAGGAGTGCCATCGCCGTAGATGTTCATCGTGTAGTCACCGGGTTGCACCAGGTAACCCAATGGCCGATCTGAGGTTGCCCCGAGGATAGGCAGCGCCATTCCTCCGGGGATCTCCTCATGTGGGTGACCAGATGTATCGTATCCGATCAGGCGGCCGCTCATGTCCTCAATGTTGCCGCTTGCGCTGCCAGTGATCATGTTAAGCAGGCCGTTGGCCGATCCAGGCAGGCTCCAGTCACTGCGGTTCACCACACCGTACGGCATATCGAAGATGTAGTCATCACTCCAGGTCGATCCTCCAGCCATGACGTAACTCCAATCATTGGCGTTCCGGTCGATCACGAGGGACGGGTAGGCACTGTCAGACCGGTAGACCTTGGTGACGAAGTGCTCCTTGTTGTTGTCGTAGAGGTAGATGCGTGAGGTGCTGCTGTCGATATCCACCACGGTGTCATAGTTCATCGCATGGCCTGCGGTCAGACCGTCCTTGATGACGAGGAATCCCGGCTGACCGGCAGCCAGGCCACTGCGGGCACGTGCCAGTACTGCGTTGGCCTCGGCTTGTCCGGCGCTCATCTCCCCGAGATACACCCCAATGGCCTCTGATGACATCTGGCTGCCGTGAATGATCTGGATGTGATCTTCCAGGTCGTGCGGTCCGTGTGCACTGGTCAGCTTGAGATCTCGTACCTGTGTGGCGCTGGGATCGTAGGCGCTAGGATGGTCATCCCCATAGTAGAATTGCAGCGAGCTACCACTCATGCCATAACATGACCCTGGTTCTGCCAGATCTTTGTATGGGGCTGCGTAAAGGATGGCCGCGAGGGGGTCAGGAACGTATGTGACAACATCGACTTTCTTGCCCAGACACCAACATTTGAAGGGGATACAAACGGGAACCCCGATACACAGTTTGGCTGTGATGTAGACCTCGTCCTTGCCAAAGGTCTGCCAGTAGCGTGTCCAGGAAAGATCGTCGTAGGTGGGATTGTGGAAAGAGAACCCCCAACGTCGGTTATACCAGCCGACACACTGGCGTGTGCACCCCCCAGTTTCGCCGGCGTCGTTCCACCCGTAAGTGTACGTACAGGCGTTGTTGTCGCCGCTGTTGGAGGTGCCGCTGTTGTAGATATCCTGTCCCTCATTGCGACAGAAGCGGTTCTGGTTGACACTCGCAGAGCTGGTGTGACTATCGAGGTACAGGCCATGCTGATTGGCAAGTACATCGTTCTCTAGCACGACGGAACCGGTGGCGGCCTCCAGAGCGATGCCGTCTTCCTCATTCTCGGCTACGGTGTTGCCGCGTACCTCCACGTAGTCAGAATCGAGGACCCGAATACCGGCACGCTGATTTAACTCCGCTGTGTTGCCAGAGAGAGTGGCATGATCGGCACCGTCTGTGACCAGAATGCCGTCGCTGCCATTGGAGCTTACTGTGTTGCTGAGCACGTCGTTGTAGGGTGCATGGCGCAGTGTAATACCCGCCGCACTGCTTCCTGTGACCGTATTGGTGAACACCTCGCTGTGGTCGGTGTCAACGAGTACGATGCCCCGACTGGCCGTCAGGTCATTGTGACGGAGGGTCACGTCGGTGGAGGTGATGACTACGATGCCGTCGTTCTTGCTGTTGCCGTTGCTAACAGTGATGCTCTCGACCGTCGTATGCGCCACGTTGCAGAGCACGACTGCCCCGTAGGTACCGGTCGGCACGCTGGCTGGTGCTGTGATATCGTGCCAGTATAGGAGTGTCCCGCCGCGGCCAGCCAGTGACCCGCTAACAGTGTTATCACACGGGCCGTCGACCCACAAGGCGTACTCACCATTGTCCCTCAGGTCAGAGGCGGAGACGCTGTTAGCCGTTCCGCCCGAGAGCCAGACGCCATAGCGCGAATTGTCTCTGGCTTCGAGATTGTAAATGGTGTTCCAGTCGGGCTGCACAAGTTTATCCGTAGTCATCAGGTGCAATCCTACGGTGTTGCTGATCAGCGTGTCGTCCATAATGGTATTATGCGACGCCGAGCGGAGCTCGATCCCGGTGCCGAACTTCCTGATCGTACAGTTCTTGATCTGGACGCCCACTTTACTGTCGAGCAGAATCCCTACGCCACTACCCCCACCGGTGATCTGGTGGTGGTCGCAGTCGAAGGTCAGGTGATTGCCAGTGACGGTGATGCCTCCAGGGGCTACGAGGTCTTTAGTGAGGGTGATGGTGCCATAATCGCCATTTAGAGTGCCCTGGCACGAGCTGGGATCCGAACAAGTCGTTGTGGTGTTGGGGGTGCAATTGAGTATGCAGTAACTTATACTGTCATCGCCGTTCCAGTTGTAGATGCTGTCACACGTGTTCCCCAGACGTGTATTGCCCGTGCTTGAGGTCACGCTTTTGATGTCTTGGGTTGTCTGCTTGCAGAGGCGGTTGTTGCGGAATCCGTTGGCATCCGACCAGGCCATGGAGACACCCACCATTGTCTGGCTGATGTGATTCCCTGCCAGGAGGTTGCCGTCGCTTGCGTTGAGCACGATCCCCCTGTCTACGTCGGTGATCGTATTGGTCAGTAAAGCGCTGCTGGTGACTGAGTCTAACTGGATGCCGGTCCTGAAGCCCGAGATCGTACATCCGGTGACTGTCACATTGCTCTGGGATGCGACGCCGATGCCATAGGAGAACTCGGGCCGCGTGGTAGCATGGATAGTATGCCCCTGGCAGTCGAAGGTCACGTTGTCGGCGTCGATCTTCACGCACTGTGTGCCGACGGTGTTGATGTCGTTGGCGAGTTGAACGGTGGCATAGAGGCCGTGCAGCTTGTTCGAACAGTCGGTACACGATGTGCATGTGGTTGTCATAGGCGGTGGGGCGTCCCAGAACTTGTTGCCTGTCAGGGTCAGCTCGGACAGCGAGTGCGTAGTCAGGTCGTATTGGATCCAGTTGGCACTCTTGACCGTGCCGCTCACAGTAGTTGCACCATTTGACGTGTAGCCCGGAGGGTCCGTTTCAATGATGTTAAGGTACTCACATCCTACACTGTCACTGATGGGCAGGCCGTACCAGCCTTCGTCATTGGTCGTGGTGGTCCGAAGGCTGGCGCCCTGATCACCAGGGTTTGCCGCACAGTAAAGCGTGACCGTGACCCCTTCCAAGGGGGCACTCTGGGGCGGTTCCAGGCCTGTTGCACCCACATATACCCGGCCTTCCACTCTGTAGAGGGTGACCGGCGCCGCCCGCGAGGGCGCGGTCGTCTTGCCTATTGAAAGGATCAGGACTGCCGCCAGCATCAGTAGTGACACTAGAACCCATCTCAATCGCCAGGTATTCATAGTCTACCTCCTACAACTCTGGCGCTGGGCCCGTCGGATGGATTGATCGACCAGTTACCGCCCCTGCCTGCCAGGGCGTGTCGTACAGCACTTTGTGGTTAGGGCCCAGGGGACTTTGCCTTCCAGCACATACCGGTGTGGACCACGAGGATTCTCTGGGGGGCTATGTAGGGTGTCTGGGGACCATGTGACCCTCCTTTCGCTCCTTCCCCCATACTTACTCCGCAGTGTAACACAAGGAGGTGAAGAGAGCAATTGACCTGGGTTTGATCACAATGCTCTATTCCGCTTGCATCCCTTGTGTTTTGCCTGTATGCGATCATGCTGATTATACCTTGCCTGCAAGGTGGGTAACCATGATGTCATATCGCGGGCCGCGTGGGTCGGGTTGCGTTTCAACTGTTGGCGCTAATCCCACTTTTGACGATGCTGGGTCTTGCATGCTCGTTGGCGGGGGCATCTCTCGAGTCCACGGCGGTGGGCTCCACTGGCTTGCCTCCTAAAGCATCGGCAGCACGGTAGGGACTAACGGATGCCCCGTTGCCTACTGAGACGCCAGGGCCGGTGACGGTCCACTTGACCTCATAGGAGAGTGGGGGCTATGCGTCGATCTACGAGGCGGTCGGGCAGGTGGCACTCGGTTCAACGCTCATACTGGCGTCTGGGAGCTACTGGTTGACTGAGAGCGCGTTATCGGTTGACAAGGCGCTGACGCTGACCGAAGCGGGCGCTGAGCTTCGCTGCTCATCTCAGAACCATATCGGGTGGCTGTCTTGTCTGAACGACCGGCGAGTTGGTCTCCCAAGATGTGCTACGCTCCGGCAAGCACACGACCCCGTTTGACCACGGTTGCAGAGGGATGATAGCCCAAAGTGTACACGAGCTCCACCGGTGATTCAGCATCCCAGAGGACGAGGTCGGCATCTTTGCCTGCTTCGATGGTGCCTATGCGGTCCAGCAAGCCTAGAGCACGTGCGGCGTGGATTGTAGCGCCAGCCAACGCTTCCTCGGGGGTGAGGCCGAAAAGGACGCAAGCCATGTTGAGCGCTGTGAGGAGTGAGAAGCAGGGTGCTGTGCCTGGGTTGGCGTCCGTTGCCACCGCTATGGGGACGCTCTGTAAGCGCAGTGCTTCGACGGGTGGGTGGTGGGTTTCCTGGAGAAAGTAGGCTGCCACTGGAAGCAGAACGGCCGTCGTGCCACTGGCAGCCAAGCGGGGCACGTCAGCTTCATCGAGGTACTCCAGATGGCTGGCTGAGAGGGCCCCTAATCCGGCGGCCATAGCCGCTCCACCCAGGCTAGTGTGCTGCTCGGCGTGGATGTGAAGAGGGAGACCGTACGCTCGGGCTGTGAGCAGCATGCGACGTGCCTGCTCGGGCGTGAACGCAAAGGACTCGCAGAACACGTCGAACCCATCGACCTTCCCCGCCACTTCTGGTAGGATCTCCTCACAGATCCTAGAGACGTAGACGTTAGGAAGTGCCCGGTATTCAGGGGGAACTGTGTGTGCCAGGTACGTCTTGATCAACGTCTGCGGACTCTCGGCAGCTAGGACGTTGATCACGTCCAGCATTTTCAGCTCGTGCTCGACGTTGAGACCATAGCCGGTCTTAATCTCCACCGTTGTCACGCCCTCCCTCAGGAGGTTGCGCAGACGGGGACGAGCTGCAGCAGCCAGGGCCTCGACGGTAGCGCTGCGGGTCGCACGTACCGTCGCCATGATACCACCGCCGCGGCGCTCGATCTCGGCGTAGCTTTCGCCCGCAAGGCGCGCTGCGAATTCATCGGCACGGTTGCCGCCGTAGACAAGATGCGTATGGCAATCGATCAGGCCGGGTGTCAGTAAGCGCCCCCGACCGGCGATCTCGTGGCGAGCTCGGATGCTCGGTAGACCTTCGGCAACGCCAACCCACTCGATCACGCCGCGATCGGCGATAATCGCACCATGCGGGGTCAGGTTGAAGTGGCCGCGAACCATTGTGGCGATCACGACGTCATAGATGACTAAGTCAACCCGGTCTGGCATGGTTCCTCCAGGAACTGTGCGGCTGTGCTGCCCTTGAAGATAGGTTCCTCATTTGAGATGATTATCGCTCATATGGGCAACTCGCCAAGCGGCTGGTGGCGTGTGACGAGGACATGCTGGGGCCAGACTGGACTAGGGGTTCCGCATCCGCTGGCTCACCATGGCCAGAATCTTCTTCTCCCGGGTCTGCGCGTTGTCAAGAAGACGGGCGCCCTCGGCGAGAGCTTCTTTCGCCACCGGATCGTCAGCGAGACCGGCGGCATTGATCTGCACGTTGAGGTAGGCACCCTGTACCGCTGTCCGGGCACACAGCGCACCCACACCCGCATCGGATACGGCGTTGGGATTGCCATGCTCGGCCATGGCTACCAGCACGTCTAGAGCTTGCAGCGCGACACGCATGGTTTCCAGCGGCACCTCGATGGCGCGGTGCGTTGCGCGGACGATTGCCTGACGTCGTGCTGTCTGTTCCTCTTCGGTGGCCTTGGGGAGCCCGTACGCTGCCATGAGCTCCTGGAATGCCTGGGTGTCCTCGTCTACCAATGCGATCAACGCCTTCAGGCAGCGCCGGCCACGAACCGCCCAGTCCGAGAACTCCTCCCACCGCTCATCCCAGCCGCGCTTGTGAGCTGACCCATTGGCGACCATTGTACCGAGGGCGGCGCCCAGCGCGCCGACGGCTGCGGCAACTGATCCTCCGCCGGGCACCGGGGCTTCGGAGGCTACATCATCGATGAAATCAGCCAGCGTGCGGGCAGGGAGCTGTGGTCTCTGGCCCTCCAGCCGGGCGACTGCATATTCAATCACACGCTCTTCGGGATCAAACGGGCCGAACTCCTCCAGGCCCAGGGAACGGATGGCGATGTGCAGGATCTCGCGCTCCGGGATGCCAAGCGAACGCTGTTGCTGGCGCAGATAGTATTCGCCTGCGGCGCGCAGAACTGCTAGCGGTACCATGCCGATGATCTCCGAGCCTGTTACCCGCATACCCCGTACCCGAGCGCGCTCACGAACTGTCTCGAAGGCCACATGCAACGGTGTCGCCTTGAGATCGGTCAAGTTCATCGAGACCTGACAGATGCCATATTCTTCGACGTACCATCCAATTGCCTTCACGCCTTTGAGCAGGCCGGGGATGCGGACCGGTTCGCCGTTAGCGTCACGCACTATCTCGCCGGTCAGGGGATTGCCCCTGCGCTTCACACGTCCGCGCTCGCGCACATCAAAGGCCACCGCGTTGGCGCGTCGCACCGAGGTGGTGTTCAGGTTCACGTTGTAGGCTACCAGGAACTCGCGTGCCCCGATGACCGTCGCGCCGGTGCGTGGGTTGAACACGGCTGGCCCATAATCAGGCTGCCATTCAGGGTCCTGCAGCTTGTCCGGCAACCCTTCGTATTCGCCCGCACGTATGTTGGCAAGGTTCTTGCGCTCAGGACGGGTGGCAGCTGCCTCGTAGCAATAGACCGGGATGCCCAGTTCCTCGCCCACCCGCCGCGCGAGTTGATGTGCGTAGGCAGCGGTCTCCTCCATGGAGATGCCCGAGAGCGGGACTAGGGGGCATACGTCCGTCGCCCCGAGCCTGGGGTGCGTGCCATGGTGCTGCCGCATGTCGATCAGCTCAGCGGCAGTCTTGATAGCGCGGAAGGCTGCTTCGATCACCGGTTCGGGCGCTCCAACAAAGGTGACTACGGTGCGATTCGCCGAGGCTCCTGGTGAGACATCGAGCACAGTCACGCCATCCACCGAACGTACGGCGTCGACGATCTGGTCGATGACGCGGCTATCTCGTCCTTCGCTGAAGTTGGGTACACATTCGATGAGCGGCTTCACAGTCGTCTCCTAGTCCAGTGATGTCAGAGTAACGTGTCGCGCTCGAGAACGGTGCACATGGCGCCACTGATGATGATGGCTCGTGCGGCTGCGATGTCAGGTGCATGGGGGCGATCACGATCGTAGAAAGGAACTCTCGCGCGCAGTAGCGCCAACGCACGCTGGAGGGGTAGTGAGGTCTTGAGTGGTGCGCGCAGGTCGATACCCTGGGCTGCACACAGGTAGGCGATGGCTAGGATGTCGGCTGTGTTGTCGGCCATTTGCAGCAAGCGCCAGGCGGCTACTGGCGCCATGCTCACGTGATCCTCCTGATTGGCAGAGGTGGGTAGGCTGTCCACTGAAGCGGGATGGGCCAGTAGCCGGTTCTCGCTGACCAGTGCCGCCGCCGTAACCTGGGGGATCATGTAGCCAGAGTTAAGGCCGCTGTGTTCCACCAGGAATGGCGGCAGATCGCTCAAGTTGTGGTCGATGAGGAGGGCGATCTGGCGTTCTGCCAGCGCCCCGATCTCCGCCAGTGCCAAGGCAAGGCTGTCGGCCGCCAGTGCCACGGGCTCAGCATGGAAGTTCCCGCCAGATAAGATCTCGCCGGTATCGGAGAAGACCAACGGGTTGTCGGAGACGGCGTTTGCCTCGGTCGTGAAGGTACGTGCAGCGTATCGCAGAACGTCCAGGCAGGCGCCGAGAACCTGAGGTTGGCAGCGCAATGAGTAGGGGTCTTGCACCCGGCTGCACTCGCGGTGCGAAGCACGGATTTCGCTGCCGTTGAGCAACCAGCGCAGCGCAGCAGCGCACTCCGCCTGGCCTGCGTACCCGCGGATCTCATGGATCCGCGGGTCGAAGGGAGTGTCGGTGCCCTTGGCCGCGTCGACGGCCATGGCGCCGACGACCAGCGCTGTTGCCAGTAGACGCTCCGCACGGATAAGGCCCGTGAGCGCCAGTGCTGTCGACACCTGGGTGCCGTTGAGCAATGCCAACCCTTCCTTAGGGGCCAGTTTGAGTGGAGCTAGCTCTAGCGCATCCAACACTTCCCTGGCTGGTTGGATTCTGTCCTGCCACTTGATCTGCCCCTCACCCAGGAGAGTCTGTGCCAGGTGGGCCAATGGCGCCAGGTCTCCTGAGGCGCCTACCGAGCCTTTGGCGGGGATCACGGGCAGCGCGTCAGCGTTGAGTAGCGTCAACAACATAGCGATCGTTGCGGGTCGCACGCCTGAGTAGCCACGTGCCAGACTGTTGATTTTGAGCGACAGAACTAGTCGCACGGCTTCATCGGGTAAAGGAGGACCGACCCCTGCAGTGTGAGATCGAACCAAGTTCTCCTGCAGGCGAGACAGGTCTTCATCGGAGATACGGGTGCTGGCCAGTTTGCCGAAGCCTGTGTTAATTCCGTACACGGTCTTGTGGGCTGCAACCACGTCCAGGACTGTACGATGCGCCCTCTCGCTCACCTGGTAGCTTTCCGGATCGAGCTCCATCTGCACTGGTCCGGAGGCGATCTCGCGAATGTCACTCAGGGTCAGTTGCCCAGGCACAAGGGTCCCCTGATACACGTCAGCTCTCCTCGTTCGCTGCATCAAGCCCGGGCACCATGGGCAGGTCCAGCCCGTGTTCCTGGGCGCAGGCTATGGCTTCAGGGTAGCCCGCATCGGCGTGGCGCATCACGCCTGAGGCGGGGTCGTTGGTCAGGACCCGCTCCAGCCGTCGGGCAGCCTCGGGTGTGCCGTCAGCAACGATGACCAGACCGGCGTGCTGAGAGAAGCCCATCCCTACGCCACCGCCGTGATGGAAGCTCACCCACGTCGCCCCACTTACAGCGTTGAGCAGGGCGTTAAGGATGGGCCAGTCTGAGACTGCGTCTGACCCGTCGCGTAGGCCCTCCGTCTCACGATTAGGGCTCGCGACGGAGCCAGAATCGAGGTGGTCGCGTCCGATGACGATGGGGGCCTTCAACTCCCCACTGGCGACCATCTGGTTGAAGGCCAGGCCAAGCCTGGCGCGATCACCCAGGCCCACCCAGCAGATGCGCGCTGGAAGTCCCTGGAAGTGAATGCGGTCTCGGGCCAGATCGAGCCAGCGGTGCAGGTGGGGATCATCGGGGATGAGCTCCTTGACTTTGGCGTCAGTCTTGTATATATCCTCGGGATCCCCGCTGAGTGCGACCCAACGGAAGGGGCCAATGCCGCGACAGAAGAGGGGACGGATATAGGCGGGGACGAAGCCAGGAAAGTCGAAAGCATCGTTTACCCCTTCTTCGTAAGCGATCTGACGGATATTGTTGCCGTAATCGAAGACGGGCACCCCATCGTGGGCGTAGGCGAGCATCGCCCGCACGTGAGTGGCGATCGAGGCACGAGCCTCACGTTCTACACGTTCGGGGTCCGTCTTGCGCATGGTTTTGGCTTTCTCAATAGTCCAGCCTACGGGCAGGTAGCCATTGAGTGGGTCGTGGGCTGAGGTCTGGTCGGTCACCAGATCGGGCCGCACGCCACGGCGCACCAGTTCTGGCAGAACCTCGGCAGTGTTGCCCAGCAGACCGATGGAACGTGGCTCGCCCCTACGGCATGCGGTTTCGATCTTCAGCAGTGCTGTATCCAGGTCAGTCTCCATTTCGTCGACGAAGCCCATCTCGAGCCGGCGCTCAATACGCGCTGCGTCGCACTCCACTGCAAGCATCGAGGCACCAGCCATGGTGGCCGCGAGGGGCTGTGCTCCGCCCATGCCGCCGAGCCCTCCGGTCAGGATCCAGCGACCCTGTAGATTGCCAGCATAGTGCTTTTTCCCGGCAGCGACGAAGGTCTCATAGGTGCCCTGAATGATGCCCTGGGTGCCAATGTAGATCCATGAGCCGGCTGTCATCTGACCGTACATCATCAGCCCTGCACGATCAAGCTGGTTGAAGTGCTCCCAGGTGGCCCAACGGGGCACCAGGTTCGAGTTAGCAATGAGCACACGCGGCGCATCACGGTGTGTTTTGAAAATGCCGACGGGTTTGCCGGACTGGACCAGCAGGGTCTCATCCTCCTCCAGTCGCTGCAGGCACTCGACGATCTTGTCATAGCACTCCCAATTGCGGGCGGCGCGGCCAGTGCCGCCGTAGACGACGAGCTCGGCAGGGTTCTCGGCCACGTCTGCGTCGAGATTATTCATCAACATACGCATCGGCGCCTCGGTGAGCCAGGACTTGCATGAGAGCTGCGTGCCGGTGGGCGCCTTGATGCGACGGGTTGGATCATAGCGCGTCGCCATCACAACCTCCTGATCTATGTGAGACATTTCTGAATTCAGTATAGTGCCTGTTGCGCCTGGAGACCAGCGACGCTTGGACTAAATCGCTGCGCGAAATGTCTTGAAGTAGGGAGTGATTCAGAGCGGTGGAGGCCGATCTGGGTTTGCCGTTGGCTTGCTCACCCGCGAGAGCCGCGCCGCATGAACCACCAAGCGAGCCACCGACGCCAAAATGGGGGGCGGCTTGTTTTCACCGTTGCGAGGTAGCGGCGACAGGTATGGTATCCCTCCCGCATCAGTGTATCAGTATGCCGGAAATCCCAGATTGGCACGGGCGCGGATCCGAGGAGTGGAATGTGGTGGACGGGCACTCTGTGCGCTTGCGCCAGGGCCATCTCCAACTCGGTCTGCCTGCACGCGATCGCGTTCATCAGCTTGCTAAGGAGGGGACCAACCCCGTGAGCATCCTCCGGGACATCGCGGGGATCGCTTAGGTCGAGCGCCACGATCTCGCGAGCGCCCTGCGACAAGGCGGGCCCGATGGGGAGATTGCTGACCACCCCACCATCTATGAGAAACTGCCCGTTCCTCTCCAACGGCCGCACCCAGGGCGGAAGCGCTGTAGAGGCAAGCAATCCCTCAAGGACTAACTGGTGAGGATCTGTGCCGTAGAGGACCACGCTTCCCGCGTTGAGGTCCGTCGCCACCAGGATCAGGCGGACGCCCTCAATGTCCCCGAAACGCAGATCGGGCGACACTCCATGTGCGACGAAGAAATCATAGATGCGTTGGTAGGACTGCTGGCCAAAGCGGTTGAAGAGCGCCCGGACCGTCAACCATAGGTAGTTGGAGGGTAAAAGGTCTGCCGTCGCCGCATCGTGCCACGCTCTTTCCAGCAGGTTAAGAGAGGCTTCCGTGAAACCGTATAGGGCCAGATGCGTGGCGTTGACCGCGCCGACAGATGTGCCAACCAGGATGTCCGGCTGAATATTGGCCTCCAGCAGCGCACGCAGGGCTCCGGCCTGGAGTGCTCCACGCGCGCCGCCACCTCCAAGAGCAATAGCCAGTGGGCGTCGCATGGTAGGCCTCCTCATATGTACGTCATAGTATAGCTCGTCGCATAGGAGGGGCTAGCTGCAGCCCTACGACACCCGTTTACGACGTCCTCTCGATACACTGTCATTTGGAACGCTTTCGGGTGTAAGATGGCCCCGTGATTACTAATCACACTTTTTCTATTGACAATTTACCAATAGTAGACTATACTGCGAGGAAACGTCGGGTTCTGGGATCTAGCAGGCCTGAATCAGGGGGATCTGCTGTCATTATGAGCGTCTATTGGGCGCCGCCAATCTTCTTTGTCATCGCGTTCGTGTTCTCTATGCTGGGCATGGGAGGTTCGCAGCTCTACGTGCCTGTGCTGTACTGGCTGGGCATGGATTTCAAAACGGAGGCGATCCCACTAGGGATGCTCCTCAACGTTGTGAATAGCAGCACGGCGGCCATTACCTATGGTCGTAAGCGCCTGATCGACTGGCAGATGGCACTTCCCTTTGGCATCGCGATGATCCTGATGGCGCCGTTGGGGACGTGGCTAAACGTTAGCCTGCCGACGGAACCGATTATCGTTATGTTTGCACTGTTCACGGCCTCGGCAGCAATATTGATGCTCAGCGGGTGGCGACCTAAGGGGGGACCTCTCTCCGGTCGGGGACGCACGGTGTTAGGTGTGAGCGCGGGCAGCGGGCTAGGATTGCTGGCCGGGCTGATCGGCCGGGGTGGGGGAAGTTTTATCGTCCCTTTATTGTATATTGCCGGTGTTGAACCCAAGATGGCAGCGGCGACGTCCGCCTTGGTCGTCACAGGGTCGGGACTATCGAGTTTCATCTCGCACGTTGCCACTGCCGCTGATCCCGACTGGATGGTTTGGATTCTATCCGTGGCGGCCGTATGGGCCGGTAGTCGGGTGGGATCGCGGGTGATGAGCACTCGTTTGAATCCGCGCATGCTCAAGAAGGTGTTTGGCATTGTGTTGCTGGGGGTGGCCGGATTGCTGCTGGTGAAGACTTTGTCGTAAGTGTGAACCTGTTACATCTATGTATAAATGCAGGCATGGAGTTGTAAGCCATGGCGGAAATGGCAGTGCAGGCACAAAGCGCGACTGAGAAGCACTCTGACGCGGTGGTGAAACGCAGTTTCATCGGTATGTGGTGGCACGGGACGTTTCTGGCCATTGCGACCGGGTTAGCACAACCCTCAACGGTGATTGTCGCGTTCATCAATGATCTGACCGGCTCCACAGCATGGGTTGGGGCTCTCTCCACGGTGTTGCAGATTGCGGTGGCTGTGCCGCAGTTGGTTGTCGCGCGCTGGTTAGAGTCGCGGCCACGCAAGATGCCCACCTTGTTGGTCGCTATTTATCTGCGGGTGCTCCCTTGGGTGATCCTGGCCTGGCTCATCCCTGCTATTGGGCCGACCCGACCTCAGGCGTTGGCCTGGGCACTTGTAGGGCTGTTCGCGCTTTTCTCGCTGGGTGGGGGATTGGGTGGGGTGCCCTATACTGACATTATCGGCAAGGTTATCCCACGCGAGCGTCGAGGGTCTTTCTTCGCTGGGCGTCAGTTGCTGACCGGGGTGGCAGGGATCGGCGCTGCATTGCTGTCGCGCCAAGTGCTGGCCGTCCACGCATTTCCCCATAACTATGCTTTCCTGTTTGCCCTCTCGGCTGGGGCAATGTTTGTAGCCTCTATCGGTTTCTGGCTAATCCACGAGCCGAGCGATGGGGCGGTGCGCCCTGTGGCGCCTTGGGGGATGTATTGGAGGCAGATCGGAGAGGCAGCGGCGCAGATGAAGGTCTATGCTGTAGTGCAGTTTCTCACCAGTTTCAGTATGCTGGCGATGCCTTTCTACGTGGTCTATGCGCGACAAAAGCTTGGCGCGCCAGCGGACGCTGTGGGATGGTTCACACTGGCTCAAGTGCTGGGCGGTACGTTGGCCAACCTGTTGTGGGGATGGTTGATTGACCGTTACGGATGTTGGCGTACGCTGGCTGTAGCGAGCACCCTTGCGACGGTTGCTCCTCTGTCGGCAGTCCTGTTGAGCCCATTGGGGTGGCCCGGTTTGCTTCTGGTGGTCTTTTTATCGGGGGCTGCTATGTCGGGGCGAATGGTGGCGTTTGCAAGTGCTTTCTTGGCACTGGCGCCTGCTGACCGACGACCAACGTATGTGGCCGTGAGTACGTGGCTGTCACTGCCCATGGCCCTTCTACCCTTTGGCGCGGGCGTGTTACTGCAGCACTGGTCGTATGCCGCGGTGTTTGCGCTAACAGGGGTGATCGGCGGTGCGGGGGCACTGCTTACGTGGTTTACGGGGCGAGGAGGGCAGGTGCCCGGCGCCGTACAGGTCGAGTTGATCCGATGATGTGCCTGGAATGTGATGTCGCGGTGACGGTTGGGCTCACCGCCAAGCATGGTAGTTCACGCTCGCGTGCTCATGTAAGCGGATGCCGTGTGCTGATGCATGACAAGAGAAACTTGACAACAGGGGGCGAGAATGCGGAAGCTGCGTGTGGCTTTAGGATCCGATGATGGTGAACATCTTATCAATGACCACATGGGACAGGCTGGGACGTTCTACATTTTCGATCTCTTTGAGGACGGTCAATGGCAACTCGTGGCGCGGCGGGCAAACACGTCGCCACGGGAAGAGGGAGATGAACATGGCAATGTGGCGAAGTTGAAGGCAGCTAGCCAGATCTTCCGTGATGCCGATGTGGTGTTGGCGAGACGCGGCAGCCCTAACTTCGTGCGTATGCGTGATACTACGAAGTTCCAGCCGGTCGTGTCTCGAATGGAT
>CAZHBB010000057.1:0-18880 GCA_964530185.1 uncultured Anaerolineales bacterium | reverse complement strand
GACGGCCGTTGCTGCACTGGAGCAGAACGGACACGATGTGATCTTCCACGATCTGTACAGGGAGAGGTTTGACCCCCTTCTGCCACGGGAGGAGATCCTAGAGGATGCGACCCTGGCCCCGGAACTAGAGGAATATTGCAGAGAGATCCGTTCCGCGGAGGGCATCATTATCGTTCACCCGAACTGGTGGGGACAGCCACCGGCCATACTGAAAGGCTGGGTGGACAGAGTTTTTCGACCGGGTGTTGCCTACAAGTTCCTGGAAGGCGACAGTGGAGAAGGTGTGCCAGTCGGCCTTTTGAAGGCCAGGGCAGCCATCGTATTCAACACCTCGAACACACCGCCAGAACGGGAGGCGAGGGTATTCGGCGATCCACTTGAGACACTCTGGAAGAACTGCATCTTTGGCCTGTGTGGCGTAAAGACCTTTTACCGCAGGATGTTCGGGGTGATCGTCACCAGCAGCGCAGAGCAACGAAGCAAGTGGCTGGAGGAAGTTCAAGAGACTGTGAGTCGATATTTTCCGAAGGAATGAAGCAAAGACTTCAGACGGTCCTGGACATGTCAATCACCGGTGCCACCGCCGTCGTGATCAATGAAGAGCGGCAAGTGTTACTCCACAGGCGCCGGGACTTCCGGGTTTGGGCATTGCCCGGCGGAACGATTGAGCCAGACGAGACGGGCGAACTGGCCGCCGTCCGCGAAGTGCGGGAGGAGACGGGTTACGAGATCGCCATAGAGCGATTCGTCGGCGAATACTGGCGGCCCCAAATCCCCAATGGGAATGGCCTGGTGTATCTGGGCCGAGTCATAGGCGGGACTCCGATGCAACGAGGCCCGGAGACAAGGGAGGTGAGATGGTTCCCATTGAACGCCCTGCCTGCTAGCCTACCGCGCACTCATCGCGTGTACATCCAGGACGCGATCTCACCTGCTGGAGCCCCGGTCAAGCGGACATTGCGCATGTCGCTAGTAGAGGTGTTGATCATACGGCTTGCGCGTTGGTTACGGGGCGTGTGGCAGAAGGGGAGACGGGGCTGATCTGTCGCTCAACCCAACTACCCTATCGAGATTCAGCGCGTTGCCGGTCTCGGTCGTGAAACGTGCCCCGGATTGTGGGGCACATCGTGTCAGCCGGGCGGCGGGTTGGCTCCCCTCCGTCAGGTAACTTCTATCCAACGACGAGGAGGAGCTGGCCATGCTGAGAATAAGAGTAAGCCTATTGTTGCTGTGTCTGATGGTATGCGCTTGTGTTGTTGTACAGCCGACCCCAGCGTTACAGACGTCAACCCCGCTGCCACCGGAGACACCAACCCGGACTGCGGTCGGTACCAGCACCCCTTCGCTTGAGCCGGTGGCAACACTGCCAGCCTCACTATCGGCAGGTGGCCCGTGGGTGTTGATCTTGAATCAAGACGGGATTTGGGCTGCGAACGAGGACGGGGCCGGCCTGACGCGTCTTACTCAGGATGTGGTCCTTTATCGTACTGTGGCAGTCTCAGGAAGATGGGTAGCCTACGTGACTGATGTTGAAGCGGAGCCCAGTCCCATGAGCGGCGGGCTGACGCTCAAGGTTTTGTCGCTGCCAGAGGGGGAAGCGCAAACCGTGACAGGACTCCAGATCCCGCATGTGACCAGTGACTCGTCCGAGGACCTGCAATTCGCCGCCCTGCAGGTGTACCGCGCGGTGGTTTCCGAGGGCGGGGGACTTGCCTGGTCGCCCGACGGCACCAGGCTGGCCTTCGTCAGTGGGCACAATGGCACATCCGCGGATGTGTATGTCTATTCCCGGGACACAGGGCAGATCACCCGCCTGACGGATAGCCCAGGCAACGCCTACCAACTCAGTTGGTCACCAGACGGTCAGTATATTTTCTTTACAAGCGCGTCCAACTTCGGCACGGGGGCCGGTTATGCGATGGTAGGCACATGGGCGGCCCGCGCTGATGGCACGGGCGTGCGCTCGCTGTATGAGCTTGATCCCCGGAGCGGGAGCGAAGTGTTGGTTGACTGGGTCTCGGCCGACACCGCCCTGGTGCACTCATGGCGGCCAGACTGTAGTGGACTGAACCTCAGGAGGGTCAACGTTGCTTCTGGCGAGGTACAGGTTGTGTGGCCCGATTATTTCAATCAGGTGATCTACAATCCAGACACAGACACAATTCTGATAGACGCCAATGATATTAGCTGCAACCCTGAGGACAAGAGCGGGTTCTACCTGAGCGAACCTGGAGGAACGGAACTCAAACAGATCTCAGAAAAAGAATACCATTCCCGGGTGCCAGAGCAATCACCTGACCCGGTACCCGTCACGCTGAGGCGATATCTGGAAACGCTTCTCGAGGTCGAAAGCGCGATGTGGGTGCAGCCCTGAGGCTCGCGGGAGGGGCAAAAAGGGACTCATAGGACGCAGAATCCATTCATCTCGTGCTTGCACGCTTTGCGAACTATGCTATACTATGAGCGCTTGGGCGGTTAGCTCAGCTGGCTAGAGCGCCACGTTGACATCGTGGAGGTCACAGGTTCAAGTCCTGTATCGCCCACCTGTCGAGAGGCCGGGGCCTTCCGGCCTCTTTTTGGTTAGTTGGAGCCGCGACGCAGGCTGGCAGGAACTTGGAAAACCAATCGAAAAGCCCTGGGAGGACGGAGAGGGCCATGGGTAGAAGCCCAAAACTTGGGCCCAGACTTGGGCGCACAATCGTTGCCTCTCTGGCCCTGGCGCTGAGTCTGCTACTGGTCAGCGGCTGTGCTCCCCTCACCGTTACGCCGACACCCACCGCCACACGGACCCCGCGACCTACGCTGACCCCCACGCCCCCACCCACGCCGACTCCCTCGCCCACCCCTACCCCGGCCTTTCCCGTCACGGCGGGCTGCGCGGGGCCCATGTCGGAGGGGATCTGTGCCCAGTTCGAGGCACGGATAGAGCGCGATCCGACACACTTCGTGTGGTCGGGACAGCCGGATGCAGATCTGGTGATCACGATGCAGGAAGCAGAGGGAGCCCGGCCCATCGGCGAGTGGTTCCTGGTGCTGGCCGCGCCTTTCTTCACCGTGGACGATGAAGTCACGTCCGCCGACCTGCGGGCCACCTGGCAAGGAGAGGCTAAGGGCCCTTTCGAGGCACACCCCCTGCTGGTGACCACGGACACCGTGGCCTCGCTGGTCAACATCCTGGGCCCACCCTCGGAAGGTATGGTTCAAATGGTGGCGGGCGACGCACTGCTGAGCCAGGCTGAAAGTCAGCAGGGATGGGCGATCCTCCCCTTCGACGCCCTGGTGCCTCAGTGGAAAGTGCTGCGCATCGACGGCCTCTCTTTGCTTGAGAGAGGGCAGGATTTGAGCACCTATCCATTGCGTGTCCCCATCTTTCTCTCTGCCCCTGGCCGGGCCGATGCCCTCGCGCTGGCCCTCTCCTCTGGCCTTTCCCTGACCAACCGCGATCTATCCAGGATGACGATCGTCGCCATGACCGGCGTGACGGCCATGACCCGGGCGACCGCCCGACTGATGGAGACCAAGGGCATCACCTATCCGGCGAAGGACATCAAAGCCTGGTTCTCCGACGCCGACTTCGTCCATATCAGCAACGAAGTCTCTTTCATGCCAGATTGCGTACCAGGGGGAAGCGGTACCCTCTCATTCTGCTCGGACGACAGGTACATTGCCCTGCTGGAGGAGGTGAACGCCAACATCATCGAGCTCACGGGTAATCACCTCGAGGACAAGGGCCCCGAGTGGGTAGATCATTCCCTCGAGCTCTACCGCGAGCGTGGTTGGCGATGGTTCGGAGGCGGCGCCAACGCATTGGAAGCCAGCCGCCCCCTGACGTTGACCCATCACGGCAACACCCTCGCCTTCCTGGGCTGCAACACCGTAGGGCCTTTCGCCGATGAAGAGAGCGGGGGCGCAGCACGCTGTGACTTCGAGGAAATGGTCAGCCTCATTCGACAGTTGCGCGAGGCCGGTTACCTGCCCATCGTGACGCTACAATACCTGGAGGACTACAGTTACGCGCCCACCCCGGCGCAGATACGGGATTTTCGTCGCCTGGCCGAGGCCGGCGCAGTGGTCGTCCAGGGTAGCCAGGCGCACCAACCCCAGACCATGGAATTCTACGGCAGCGCGTTTATCCACTATGGTCTGGGTAACTTCTTCTTCGACCAGATGTGGAGCGACGGCACCCGTCAGGAGTTTGTAGACAGGCTTATCTTCTACGGTGGACGGTTGATCAGCATCGACCTGCGGACCGCGATCCTGGAGGAGTATGGACGCCCCCGCCCGATGACGGTGGGTGATCCCGAGCCAGCCGCCGACCGCCGTCGCTTCCTGGAGATGATCTTCGAACTGCGTCCCAGTGCAACAGGTCACACGCCCCCTGGTGCGACGACCGCACCGTGATGGGAGACTGTGGCCCCTCCACCTCCCCTGTCTCCTGCCCCGTTCTGTCACCAACGGTCTAGGTATTTCAGTTGCCTAAGCGGGCAAATTGAGGTATGTAAGAGAGCTATCATCATCGATATGCCAGAGAACCGGCCAGGGAGGGGAATATGTTGCCAAAACTTGCAGTGATCGGCGCCGGAACCATGGGCGAGGCGATCATCAAGGGGCTACTGCGTGAGAATCTCATCGCGCCGGAGGACATCACAGCGGCGGATCCTTGGGTGGAGCGCCTGGACTATCTCAAGGAACAGTATGGGATCCACGTCACGCGCGACAATGCTACCGCAGCCAGGGAGGCGAGCATCGTCCTGCTTTCGGTGAAGCCCCAGGTGATGAACGCAGTCCTCCAGGACCTGCGCGGCGCCATCCGGCCCGATGCGCTGGTCTTCTCCATCGCCGCCGGTGTGCCCGTGGACAAGATCCGGCGGGGCGCCGACGTGGAAAGCGTGATCCGGGCCATGCCCAACACCCCTGCCCAGATCGGGCAGGGTATCACAGTGTGGACTGCCACCCCAACGGTCACTGACGAGCAGCAGCAACACGCGCTGACGATTCTGAGGGCCCTGGGAGAGCAAGTATTCGTCGATGACGAACACTATCTGGACATGGCGACCGCGCTCTCCGGCACTGGCCCCGCGTATGTCTATCTGTTCATGGAAGCCATGGTCGATGCCGGAGTCCATCTCGGCTTCTCCCGCTATGTAGCGGAGAAACTGGTCTTCCAGACCGTCATCGGGTCAGCGAACTATGCTCGACAGTCAGGATTGCACCTGGCGGCACTGCGCAACCAGGTGACCTCGCCCGGGGGGACGACGGCCGAGGCGCTCTACCATCTGGAAAAGGGGGGGTTCCGTACCGTGCTCTCGCGGGCCATCTGGGCGGCCTTCGTGCGCTCAGAACAACTGGGGAGCGACGACTGAGGCGCGCTTCTCAGGGGACGCCCACTTTTACGCATGGAGTTACCCGGGTATGAAAGACAACGACCGGAGCCCTAGGGCTCCGGTATGGTCAATGACTGAGATAACTGCTGAACAGGCTGTAAGCGGAGGTACTGACTACCGCTGCAACTGGTTAATCTGCTTCATTAGTCGAGACTTAAGACGTGCTGCCTTGTTGGGATGGATCACGCGCTTGCGGGCAGCCTTGTCCAACTGTGATGCCGCACGGGGCATCCACTGGGAGGCCGTCTCATAGTCCCCGGCCGCGATGGCCGCTCGTACCGCTTTAACGGCGGCACGCATATTGCCCTTAACGTACCGATTGCGCAACCACTTGCGATATGAGTTGCGGATTTGCTTCTTCGCTGATTTGGTATTTGCCACGCCTACTCCTCCAAAATGCCCTTGATCCAATTCTCATTTACTCACAAAAAAGTATACTCCATCTTGTCCATTTGTCCAGTTTGTAAGTGCACGCATTCCTCCTGATGCGCCGGGGCTCCCCCGATGGGAAGTGCGGTTTCCTCGCTCCAGCGCGCGGCCCGGCTCCTTGGGATAAATTGGGATAAGTTGGGATAAAACGGGAATTCTGTTTGGGATAAATCATGGTATAGTTGCCCACACGTCACAAGTGTGATGTAAAAACATAACCCAACGGTAAACATCAGCAAGCGCACCACCGCTGGTCGACAGATCAAGAGAGACCCTGGACGTGGCTTTGGATATGATAGTCCCTACGACCCACGGACTCCTGGCCATTGAGCTCGCCATCACCCTGGCGCTGCTGCTGTGGGCGGATCGCTGGCTCCACAGGCACCTCCAGGGTCTGATGTTGCTCCTCACCGGAGACGAGGAGCTTGCCCTGTGGCTCTACGCGATTGTCCTATTCCCTGGCGTCGTGCTCCACGAGCTCAGCCACGCCCTGATGGCCCGGCTTGTCGGCACGAGGATCGGGAGGATCCATGTCCTGCCGCGCCGCGTCGGCAAACGTATTCAGTTGGGGTACGTACCGGTAGAGAGCACGGACTTCCTACGTGCCAGCCTTATCGGCGTCGCCCCCTTCCTGGTGGGGAGCTGTGCCATTGTGGCGATCGGATACCTGGTCTTTGGGACCCCAGAGGTGCTGCAGGCCCTGGCCCAGGGGGATTGGGCAGGTGGGGCCCAGGCTGTGGCCTCGATGGCCCTGACACCCGATGGATGGCTGTGGGCCTATCTGGTGTTCGCCATCAGCAACACCATGCTCCCCAGTCGCTCCGACCTTCACGCCTGGCCTGCCTTGCTGATGGTCATCACCGTCGCCATACTCGTCACGGTTTGGGCGGGGGGAGCCGAGCTGATCCGGGAGGGAGGCGGGCGGTTCCTATCCATGGCCTCGCGGTGGATCGTCCTCTTCGGCGCCAGCGCCTTGCTCATCGATATCCCCTTCTTCGCCCTCATCCTGATCTCACACAAAGTCCTGGAACAACTGAAAGGAGTGTGTCTGACCTATGACTAAGGACTCTGCACAACCTTCGCGATCCTTGACCCTTATGCCGCTTGTGGTGATCCTGCTGGCGTACGCCCTGGGCGGGGGACTTTATGCCTACTACACCCCACCCTGGCAGGCCCCGGACGAACCAGCGCACTACAACTACATCCGCGCACTCGCCGAGGAGCGACACCTTCCGGTGATGGAGGTTGGGGACTACGACCAGGCATATCTCAGCACCCTGACCTCGCGCGGGTTCCCCCCAGAGCTCTCCATCGCTCCGCTCACCTATGAGGACCATCAGCCCCCACTCTACTACCTCTTGGCGGTACCCATCTACCTGGCTACGGGAGGGAGCGTCCTGGCGCTGCGGCTCTTCTCTCTTACGCTAGGCGGCCTGAGCATCACGGCACTCTATCTCCTGCTGAGGGAGATGTGGCCCACGGAGCCCTGGCTCCCCGCGTTGGGGGCCGCCAGTGTCGCCACCATTCCCCAGTTCCTGGCTATCATGGCTTCCATTAACAACGATGCGCTGATCCTGGCGCTGCTCTGGCTCTGGCTCTGGGTGACGGTGCGCTATTTCAAAGGGATTGCACACCCCGCCCTGGTGGGCTGCATCGGAGGAACCCTCTTGCTCACGAAGACCACCGGCTACAGTGTGCTCCCTCTGGCCATCCTGGCCCTCTGGCTGCGGCGGCGACACATGCACCAGGGCTCCAACTCCAGGCAGCTCTGGCGGGAGGCGTCCATGCTCCTGGGGCTGCCCCTGGCCATGGGGAGCCTGTGGTGGATCCGCAACACCCTCGTCTACGGCTGGCCGGACATCCTGGGACTGCAACGCCACGCAGCGGTGGTCGTCGGTCAGCCCCGCACCGCAGACTGGATCGCCGATATGGGACTTCGCACCTTCCTCACGGGCGCCCTGCGGACCACGTTCCAATCCTTCTGGGGGCAGTTCGGCTGGATGGGGGTTGTGTTAGACCAACGGCTCTACTTGGGTTTCCTCATGGTCACACTTTTCGTCACGTGGGCCGCCCTATGGGGCGTATTCATTGAAAAGCAAGACCGTCTGGCTCCATTCGCCCAGGACGCCCTCGTGCTCCTGCTGGGACTAGCCGGTCTGACCCTCATCATGTATGTGGGATATAACCTGACCTTCGTGCAGCACCAGGGGCGTTATCTCTTCCCTGCCCTGCCGCTCTACGCAGTGGCTGTCGGGTTCGGCCTCACGCGCCTGGGTCAGCGCAGGTTTGCCCTGGCCACTGGCATCATGTTCCTGGGCGCGACGGCCCTCCTGGCCCTGCTGGGCATCTTGCGGCACGATCTACCCATGTGGCCCATCGCTATGGCAGGGGCCGCCGGAGGTACAGGGATCGTCCTGAGCACTCTCCCCGACCGTTGGCGCCGCTACGTCGGCCTTGTCCCTCTGGTGCTGATGTGGGGCGTCGACCTGTGGTGCCTCTTCGGCTTCGTCGTTCCGCTGTTGAGGGGGTGACCTCAGCCCCGGGGCCGCACCAGCCACCAGGGCGTTCCAACCAGATCTGATAAACTATCTAACATGCTATCGACAGGAGAGAAAAGCATGGAGATCCAACCGGGACTGCACACCGAGATCGAACATGTCGTCACCGAGCAGGAGACCGCAGCGTCATATGGAAGCGGACTTGTGCCCGTGTTGAGCACGCCACACCTGATCGCCCTGATGGAGAGCGCCGCCCGGGCAGCGGTGGCCCCTTATCTGGCTGAGGGCCAGACAACGGTGGGCACTCAGGTCAACATGCGCCACCTGGCAGCCACACCTGTGGGGATGAAGGTGCGCATCAAGGCCACCCTCACGGAAGCCAAGGGGCGACGCCTGCATTTCTCTGTCGAGGCCTTCGATGAAGTAGAGAGGATCGGCGAGGCAGAGCACGAACGCTTCATCATCGACACAGAGCGCTTCATGCGCCGAGTGCGGGAGAAGGCCGGAGCGAGAGGTGTCTGACCCAGAGGAGCTGCTGAGACGCCACTACCAAGAAGTGTTCGACGCCCACTACGCTATGCTACAGGCACGACGGCGTCAGGACCCCAACTTCACCCTCGAGAGCCTGCGAGGGTTCCTCAAGGACGCTTACGTGCAGGCGGAAAACGACTGGCTGGGCCGGGGGATGCTCTTTGAGACGACTCAGGCCGCCATCATCGCGGCCCATGAGGCGGTGCTCGCCGAGTGGCTGGCCGAGGAGCAGGGAAAGGAGAAACCTTAGCCCGGCGGCATGCCGCGTTTCTCTCACTCAGGGCGTGTCGGAAGCCTTTCCCCGAAGCCTACGGCCTCTATGTTCCATAGGGCACCAGGGGCCGATGCATCCGGTACCAGACCCTTGACATCAGGACGGGCCGCGAACCAGAAGGGACGCCACGCCACAAAGATCGAGGGGGCTGCATCGTTGAGGATCTGCTGGGCTTCCTGCAACGCCCTTGTCCGCGCCTCGAAGTCCACGGCGTTGAGAGCACGCAGACAGGCACGGTCATAGTCTGGGGAGACAAATCCGCTGAAGTTCTCACCGATCCAATGGTTGTCCACAGAGGGAATACGCTGGCTGAGCCATGCCCCACAGATCTGCGGCACGGTGACCTGCCACCCAATGAGCGCCATCTGGAAACGGCGTCCCAACAATGGGCTCGCAGCGCCTGAAGCGTAGAGCTGGCGCGCATCCATTGGTTGCAGCGTCACCTTGACCCCGCAGTTCCCGAGATCGGCCGCCACATAGGCCGCCATCGCGAAATACTGGGGTACGAAGTTCAACGTCAGGCTCAGAGGCTGCCCATCCTCGATCTCCGCCACCCCGTGGGCCTCACGGACGCCATCGCTGTCGCGATCCAACCATCCAGCCTCCTCAAGGAGCCGTGTCCCCTGGACTCGATCATAGCCCGCACCCTCCACGTCCGGGCTCGCAGGGTGATTGGGGGGGATGAACCCTTGCGCCGCCTCCAGCGCCTCCCCTGGCTGGAACCTCAGCAGACGCACGCGGTCGACGCACAGCGCCAAAGCACGGCGCACCCTAGTATCCTGAAGCGGTGTGACCACGGGATGGGTCTCCGTGATCGGATTCATATTGAGCTCGACGCGCAGTAACGTCGGGGCGACATCGGCCCAGAGTGCCACGGAGCCCTCCGCACTTAGCCTCGCCCAGAGATCCCAGGGAACCTCACCATAGCGCGGGGGCAGGACAATGTCGCAGGTGCCGTCGCGCAGCAGATATCCCCAGTCCGCCGGATTCTCGTGCGGGAAACGGACTGTGACACGCTGCAGCCGTGGCGCCGGCCCGACATAATATGGATTGGACTCCAGCCGCACCTCCCGGCCCGATTCCCAGGCCACAATCCTGAAGGGCCCGGAGGCCGGCGGAGTCCGATCTTGCACGATGTGCCCAAACGTCTGCCCCTGCCATCTGTGGGCTGGCTGAAGCGGAAAGAGGAACCCCGGATAATCCGCGCTCAGGAAGCCCGGAATCCCCTCCCAACGCAGCGTCAGGTCATCCACTGCCACGAAACGGGATGTCCGTCTCGTCAACGTGTGCCAGGGTCCCTCGGCCTGATCAGATTGTGCCAGATGGTACCCTAGCACGGCGTCCCTGGCGGTGATGGGGGTGCCATCGGACCACTTGAGGTCAGGCTTGAGGGTGAAGGTCACCACCAATTGCGGCAACGAGAGGAGCTCGGTCCCTGTGTAGGTATGGATGAACCCCAGAGGGTCGGCATAGCGGGAACCTCTGCCCACTTTGACCAGCCGGGTCACCACATCCCCGCTCTCCAGGGTGGGCACACGCGTCACCAACCTGGGCTCCCACTGATAGCGCACCCTCTCGATCGGTGGCTCGTAGAACAGGGCCAGAAGCTCCTGACCCGCCTCCGAGGGGGCCAGAGGATGGGCGGCGTCGGGCTCTGCCATGCACACGACTAAGGATGTCCGCGGCTGGTGGGCCGTCGCAGTGGGGAGGGCAGTGGGCACCGAGGTCGGCGAAGGAGTGGGCATGGCCGTCGGTGGAGCGCTCGCAGGTGCGCAGGCCGCAAGCCCTCTGAGCAGAAACAGCGCCAGGAGACATGCCCCGACACTGGCCTCATACCTCTTCCGTACGTTTTTCACATTCTCACTCTCTGACAACAGAGCCGGACCGTCGTTGCATCCACGGTCCCCCTTTACTCCCCCGATCCCCTGCAGCCAAGATACCATAGCAGCCCCAGCGTCATAAAGCCCAACAGGCCCAGCGCCACCAATTTGTAAAGGCGCGAGGACAGCAACAACGCCAAAGCCCCGGCGACGCCACAAAAGGTCCAGTAGGCGAGGACGATCGTGCGCATGGACAGCCCTGCATCGAGAAGGCGGTAGTGCAGATGACGTCGGTCCCCCTTGAAGGGAGACATGCCGTGCCGCCAGCGATCCAGGATCGTCCAGGCCACATCGACGATCGGAATCCCCATGACAAGCAACACAGTCGCCACACGCCCTCCAGCGATGAGGCCCAAAGCGCCCAGCACATACCCCAGGAAAAAGGCGCCGCTGCTGCCGAGATAGACCCTGGCCGGGTGGACATTGAAGACCAGAAATCCCAGCGAGGCACCAAGCAACGCCACCGCCTCTGGCACGACGCTATACTGCCCACTCTGGTACATATGGATACCCAACACGAGCGCCAGGATGGCCGCCACGCCCGTAGCCAGACCGTCCAACCCGTCCAGCCAGTTGACGGTCACGATCATCCCGGTCATCCAGAAGAGCGTGAGGGGGACATAGAGGAGTGCCGGCAGCACAATCAGTCCATCGGTGAAAGGGTTGTTGAAGCGCTCAAGGATGATCAATGAGGCGACGGCGATCGCGGCAGCGCCCAGATAGCCGGCATATTGGGCCCAGGGCGGAAGCTCATAGCGATCGTCGAGAATGCCCACCAGGAACATCAACGCGCCACCAGCCATGAGGCCGTACAGCCGGCGCAACTCATAAGGATCCGCCGTGGGAATAGAGGCGAGACGGGAGATACCAATGCCAGCTACAAACCCCAGCGCAAGGCCGGCCCCCCCCAATCGGGAGATCTCCCCGCGATGTCGACGACGGCCGCCGGGGCGGGCTACCAATCCCCACTGCAGGCCGAGACGCCCCATCAGCGGCGTGAAGAGCAACGAGACCAGCCCGCTGATGACCAACGTCACCAGGTAGATACCGCCATACTCGCTAAAGATGCCTACCCCCTCCTCACTCAGCAGCCTGAGGCCCTCCCATCACCTCTATCGGGCACAACATCCCCACAGCCCCCAAGGCATCGCAACGGCTCACCGTCAGGGCCAGACGATGGCCCCCAACAACCCATGTGTCAGGCGTTAAGCAGGCGCAACCACGGCTATGGCGAAGCACAGCCTCAGCCCTTGTGTGATGCCCTTGGATCACGGTGCGGCATATCTCCGAGCCACCCTCGAGGCCCAAGGAAGGCCGTTAGACGATTTGACTCACGCCGTGCCAAACTGCCGGTCTCCAGCATCCCCAAGCCCGGGGACGATATACGCATGCTCGTCCAGATGGCTATCAAGGGCAGCCAGATAGATATCCACATCGGGATGCTGGCTCGTCAACACCTCCACCCCCTCAGGGGCACCAATAAGGCCCAGGAACTTGATGCGGTGAGCGCCCCATTCCTTCAGGATCTCCACCGTCTTGACGGCGGAACCTCCGGTCGCCAACATGGGGTCCAGGATCAGGCATACCGAAACCGTAGGATGAACAGGCAAGCGATTGTAGTAGGCCACCGGGCGCAAGGTCTTCTCGTCGCGGAACAATCCAATGTGCCAGACCTCAGCGGCTGGTATCATCTCCCAGATCCCCTCTACCATCCCCAAACCCGCCCGCAGAATGGGCACCAAACCAATGGGTTCGGCAAGCCTGTAACCCACAGTCTTGGCCAGGGGCGTCTCGACTTCCTTGGGGACGACCTTGAGATCCTGGAGGGCCTCATAAGCGATCAACAATGTGATCTCTCTGATTAACTCACGGAACTTCTTGGGATCGGTGTTCTTGTCCCGTAGAAGGGTAAGCTTGTGCCTGACCAGCGGATGCTCCGACACATGGAGGTTTCCCATCGTCACCTCTATCAATCCCCTTCCATACGCTCGATGGTCAAAATTCGCGGCGGTCGCATTGTACTTTCTGCCCCCACGTTGTCAATGGATAAGAACATGTAACCGTTCACCATCTTAGATAGGAGGCACGGAAGGCTCTACTGACTGTGCCTTCCCAGGACGACTACTGGACGGTCTCCGCCCGCATCCACTGCTGGATCAACCTGGTGATCGTCCCATCGTCGAACAGGGTCTCAAGTACCCGGTCCACAGCCTCAATCAATGTGGCGTCCTGTCGCCTCGCAGCGACCACATAGGGTTCCTCGGTCACTGAACTCTCAAGGATCCTCAGATCTCCATCCTCGCTGAGGGCTATCAGCGCAGAAACCCGGTCGACAATGGCAGCATCCACCACGCCCGTCTCCAGAAGGTGGGGTACCGTGATGACGGAACTCACAACCATCAACTCAGGAGGCTCACGCCAGGTGTCCTGCCACTCCAGGACAGCCATATGGCCTGCCGTGCCGAAGACACAGGCTACGGTATGTCCCGCCAGGTCCTGCAACCCTGTGACTGGGGACTCCCTGGCAACCAAGACCACCTCGCCAGCATCGAAATATGGCTGGCTGAATACATAGCCGGCGGTACGGCTGGGATCTGGATAAAGCGCGGAGAGGATTATGTCAGCGCGCCCTACCGCCAGGGCATCATAGAGGGCATCATAGCCCGTCGTCACGAAGTGCACCTGCAGGTCCAGGCGTCCAGCGATCTCACGCGCAAGATCCACGTCAAACCCTTGCAGGTTGCCTCCAGCATCCACAGACTCAAAAGGTGGAAACGAGGGATCGAGCGCGACCCGCAACACGCCGGAGGCAACGACCCGGTCAAGCCCATGGGCCGAGGATGTACAGCTCCCGATAGCCCCCGCGAGCACCATGACCCCAAAGGCTATCCAAACCCAATACCATCCCCTATGAACTGACCACAAGATGCAATCACGGGGAGGCATGGCCTCCCCGTGGCAAACACCTGTTTCCCTTTCGCGCGCCTCAGGCCTTCCCCAACTTCGTATCAGGTTCATCATCCACGTCCACGTCGAGGTCCGCAATCAGGTTTCCTCCCTCCAACGCGCGGCGGATCTCACGCTCCAGGATATCTCCCATCATCAGCAGATTGAGCAGTTCGGCCTCAACCTCGGGGTTGCCCGGCGGGCGCAACTGCCACGCCGTCTCGAGCGCTGCATTCATCTCCTTCAGATGAGAGAGCATATCGGCAAAGATCTGCTCATCCGATGTTGTGCGGTCGCGCAGCGTCACCAAAGGCCCCGTGAGTAATCCACGCTCTTGGAGGGCAAACTGAATCAGAGGATCGAGCAGATCGGACTCTGCAAGACCCTCATAGACCTCGAAGCGTTCGTCTGTCGCAATGAGGTCTTCCAGTTGGTCAAGGGTCATCCAGGCAATCCACCCCTCCTCCATCAAGCGGTCATAAAGCTCCTCCAGAGGAACAAGGATATGCGATGACTCACGCAGGATCTGGATGAGCTTCCAAGTCACAGGATCGTCCATCAATCAATTCACTCCACTAAGTAAGTATCCCCCACTGATAATACCACAACTTCCGTCCCTGTCTCCTCACGAACACGGGCGGCCCACCGGTAAGGGTCCTGCCGGATGATGTCCCAGGTGCTATAGTGCATCGGAATGGCAACCCGGGGCCGCAGGAACTTGACCGCCCGCAGGGCATCTTCAGGTCCCATGGTGTAGCGGTCACCGATCGGGAGCAGGGCCACGTCCACCCCCTCTTCACCAATCAATGCCATGCCGGGGAACAATCCCGTATCTCCGGCATGATAGACCTTACAAGAGCCATCGGAGATCAAGACCCCCGCGGGCATCCCACCATAGGTGCCATCAGGCAAAGACGAGCCGTGTATGGCCTGCGTCAGCTTCAGTCGACCAAAAGGGTGCGAGGCACTGCCCCCGATATGCTGTCCATACGTCTTGAGGCCATGACCGCTCAACCACCGGCTGATCTCTGCATTGGCAATGACCAAGGCCCCTGTACGCTTGGCGATCTTAATAGTATCCCCGAGATGGTCTGCGTGCCCATGGGTCACCACAATGAAATCAGCGCCGACTTCTTCCGGGGACACCGGCGCCAGAGGATTGCCTGACAGGAAAGGGTCGACAAGCACATTGAACCCACTGACTTGAATATGCCATGCCGCATGACCATACCACGTCAGCCTCATCTCTGTTCCTTCCCTTCTCTCAGACGCTTGAGAAACTCAGCGATGCGCTCTTCGTAGCCGATCCCCTTAGGTTGATACCATCCTCCTTCCACACCCTCGGGCAAATAGCGCTGCCGGACCCATCCCCCGGGGTAGCTATGAGGGTACTTGTATGCCGCACTGGCCCGGCGTTCCTCGTTGAGCAACGTACGTGGATCACGCAGGTAGACGGGCGGCGGACGGTACCCCTGAGTCTCGATGAACTCACGTGCCTTCCAGTAGGCACCGATGCTGTTGGACTTTGGTGCCGTGGCCAGATACAGGGTCGCCTCGGCTAAATGGTATTGCCCCTCCGGCATGCCCACCCACTCGAAGGCCTGCGCACAGGCCATGACGACCGCAATCGCCATCGGCGAGGCCAACCCGATGTCCTCCGCCGCGGCGATCAGCAGCCGACGGAGGATAAAACGGGGGTCCTCGCCCGCCAGGACCATCTTGGCGAGATAGTAAAGTGCAGCGTCGGGGTCCGAACCACGGATCGACTTGATGAACGCGCTGACGGTGTTGTAGTGCTCGTCACCAGCGCGATCGTACTGTAAAGCCCGGCGTTGGATAGACTCCTCAGCCACCTGAAGCGTGATATGGATGACCCCATCGGGACCTGGCGGGGTTGACTCCACCGCGAGTTCCAGAGCGTTCAATGCCGTCCGCGCGTCGCCATCCGCATACTCCGCCAGATGGATCAGAGCCTCCTCATCGACCCGGACGGCACGCCGGCCATAGCCCCGTTGCTCATCTGTCAGGGCCCTCCGCAACAGGCCCAAGATCTCATCGGATGAAAGCGCCCGAAACCGGAAGATCCGCGAACGGCTCAGAAGTGGCGCGATGATCGAGAAGTATGGATTCTCCGTCGTCGCCCCAATCAGGGTGATCGTGCCATCCTCCACAACCGGCAGCAAACCGTCCTGTTGGGCTTTGTTCCACCGGTGGATCTCGTCTACCATAAGCAGGGTCCGCTGCCCATGCATAGCACGCCGCTCTCGCGCCTCGGTAATCAACCTCCGCAGATCAGCCACACCCGCCAGGACAGCGTTGAGCGTCTCGAAATGCGCACGCGTGAGGTTCGCGATCACCGCAGCCAGCGTAGTCTTCCCAGAGCCAGGCGGTCCCCAGAAGATAATCGAGGAAAAGAGACGATCTGTCTCAATGGCACGACGCAGCAGCCGCCCACGCCCAACAATATGCTCCTGTCCTACGAACTCATCCAGGGTTCGCGGGCGCATTCTGGCGGCAAGTGGGGCTTCCTTTTCCAACTGCTCGCGACGACTCGCTTCGAACAGGTCCATGTCGAGATTAAGTATAGCCCGGCCATGCCAACCATCAAGGACCGCGCTTTCAACGCCCTGACCGAGAGTGAACTGTTACCTGGGGATAATGTTTTGATGGACTATGGTGCTATGGTATACTCTAAACTCAGGGGGGATCTCAGTCAGACCAGGGCCAGCGTACAGTGACCAACTGAGCTGACCCGCGAGACATGATGGCACTAGAAAGGAATCGATGGAGATCGCGGCCGTATTGGGACGCTTCAGTCATGGCCTGGTGTTCTTCTCCCTCGGACTGACTGCACGTTTCTTACACTATCGGAGCCATCGAATTCGGCTGGCCCAACACCTCGGATGGCTCACCGCTTTCGCGATTGGGGAGGCCCTGATCGCCTGGCATGCACTATTCAATCAACTCCTGCCGGATCTCGTACCGCTTCCCCCTTTGGTCCAGGCCCTTGAGATTGGGACCACCTATACATCATTGCTCATGTTCGGAATCCAGACTTTCCTGACCGAGGAGACTTACAAAGCCCGACTCCCCCTTCTACTGCTGAGCGTCTGCAGTCTGTGGCTTGTGCCCTACGGGGCGGCTGCCGTTGCCACCGGGTTTGACTGGCAGGCTCTGGCCTCCCCTACTGAGATCGGGATCCGTTACGCCCTAGCCCTGTCCGGGGGACTGCTCACCGCGGTGGGATTCAGACAACAGAGCTATCGATCTCTTACGCCAGCCCTCCGCACTCGCATTCGTCCCGCCCTGCGACTCATTGAGCTTTCCACCGGGGCTTTCGGCCTGCTCAACCTTGGTGTGGTGCCCCCTCTCGCCACACTGGGAGCCCGGACTCTCTCCCTTGACCTCGGACACCCCATATCACTGGGATGGGCGTGGACGCTTGTGGGAGCGGGCATGGTGTGGGGATTGGCGCGGTCACTGACGACCATCCAGAATGAGATCGAACAATGGGTGGAGGATGTGGAACGACTCCAGGCTTTGGCCGAGGACCGGGAGCGGATCGGACGTGAGTTACATGATGGGATCATTCAATCCATTTACGCCGCAGGCCTTTTGCTCGAAAGCATCCAGCCCATGGTCCCACTCCAGCCCGATCGGGCCCAGGCCCAGATTGGGCGTGTGATTGACCGCCTCAACGGAACCATCCAGGACATCCGACGGTATATCTTCGATCTACGCAGCGACATGCAGGATTATGACCTGCCAGAGGGCATCGAGCACTTGTTGCGTGACTTCCGGGTCAATACCCTGCTCGAAACAGAATTCCGTCTGACAGGTACGGTCGTGCCGATTCAGTCCACCAACCGCCGACGGCACATCTTCCAGATCGTACGAGAGGCGCTGGCTAACACCGCCCGCCATGCGCAGGCAAGAAAAGTCCAGGTTCATCTGGACTATGATATTGATGGTATCGTATTGACCATCAGCGATGACGGCATCGGGATGAAGACGCTTCAGGTAGGCAAAGGATACGGCCTGCGCAATATCCGTGAACGCACGAGATTGTTGGAAGGTACTCTACGTATAGAGAGTGCGCCGGGTGCAGGTGTGACGTATCACCTGACAATTCCTTACACATGAGGTGGGCAAACGCAATGACCTATAGAGTTTTGATCGTGGACGACCATGAGGTGGTGCGACTTGGACTACGTACCCTTCTCACCGGTCAGCCTGACTTTGTCGTCGTCGATGAGGCCAGCTCAGCGAGTGAGGCTGTGGAGAAGGCTCTCCTCCACCGTCCAGATGTGATCGTGATGGACATCAGAATGCCCGGCAAGAACGGCATCCAGGCTTGCCGGGAGATCAAGGAAAGCCTGCCGGAGACTCAGGTGATCATGTTGACCTCGTATGCCGAGGATGAGATGCTGTTTGACGCAATCAGCGCTGGCGCTGCAGGCTATGTGTTGAAGCAGGGCGGAGGCGAGGATCTGATCCGCGCTGTACGGCAGGTGGCTCAAGGTTATGCGCTCATCGACCCCCTCGTCACTCAGCAGGTCCTTGCACGGGTGAGACAGGCCACACGACAGGAGCAAGCCACGGCATTCAAGGATCTCACGGAACAGGAACTGAAAGTCCTCTCTCTGGTGTCTCATGGATATACCAACAAACAGATCGCCAAGGAGCTCTTCCTTGGCGAGGGGACAGTTCGCAACTATGTCAGCAGCATCCTCTCGAAGTTGGAGGTCACTAACCGCGCAGAGGCAGCCGCCTACGCTGTGCGCCACAACTTGCAGGAGTTCCTGGAGGGGAATTAGCCAAGCTGCGTGACTCGATGGAAGTTATCCCAATTGAGGGATGATGTCAGCGTCCAGGAGCTCATTGCCAGACATTGTGCGGGCTCCCTGACCCCTTGCCCCAACGGTTCACCGCTGCGTC
>CAZHBB010000056.1:10513-18912 GCA_964530185.1 uncultured Anaerolineales bacterium | reverse complement strand
CGTACGGGTCTGCTCGCTGGGCACCGGTCCCACGATGTGGGTAAATGCGGCCTCGGTGGTCAGAGATTGTTGGTGAACGCGCAACGTCTCGGTCTGATGATCGAAAGCGTACTCCAGCGCTTGATCCAGGCCTGCCAGGGTGTGCATAACCACCACCGTTCCCTCCTCCTGGGACGACGATAAATGATGAAGTTCCTGCACCTGATCCCCCTCTCCAACGTTCTCAGGTCGAGATACAGCGGGCGTAGTCTCAGGCCCACGATGGATACGGGCCTTAGCTTCTGCAAGCGTGCGCTCAAATGCACGCCGTCGTTTTTCACTCGCGTAGTTAGCACCATTGAGAATGACTTTAAACGCCATAACTCCCCTCCTGTTTCCCTTATCGCACCTCGTAGGGATCGACTTCCCCCAGGTTCAGTCCCGTAACGCGTAGCCGTACCACAGCTTCTCGGAACTGCCGGTCGCTGCTGATCTTGCGACTGGCATTGGTGGGGATCACAGCCACACTTCCCTGCTCCGCCAGCGGGGCCAGAATATCCTCCACCAATCCAGTCGTGATCCGCCGTGGGCCACATTCCACGAAGATCCTCCCCCCGGCTTCGTGAATCGCCTCAATCTGACGTTTGAACAGCACCGGATTGAGAATGTGATTTGCCAGCAGCGCTTTCGCCTCGCCTGGGTCGGCTGGATACGGCGCGCCTGTAGTATTGGAGAACACCCGTGCCCGCGCGGGCAGGAAGGTGACAGCCTCCACCGCTTGCGCGAATGGCTCTGACGCATGACCTACTAAGGGGGTGTGAAAGGCTGCCGACACAGGCAGGATCGTGGCGCGGTACCCTCGTGCTTGCAGCTCGTGGGCCACCCGCTCCATCTCATCTGTGGGACCGGCAAGCACCACTTGGGTATTGGAGTTCTGATTGGCGATGACCACTTGGTCGAAAGCCTCCAACACAGCTTCCACCTCTTGCAGTGGCCCCTGCACGGCGACCATGCCTCCCGCATCGAAGTCCCGATCGGCCGGAGGGCGCATGGCCCGGCCTCTTGCCTTCACAAGGCGCACGAAATCCCCATCGGACAGCATACCACCCGCCCAAAGCGCAGAGAGCTCTCCAAAGCTGTGCCCAGCCGTGAAGTCCGGCCGAAGGCCTGCCTGCGCCAACAAGCGAAAGATCCCAGCACTGAGCGCCCCTATGGATGCCTGAGCATAATCCGTAGCCTGCAACGCCAACTGCTGAGCACGCAGCGTCTCATCATCGAATGCCGGTGGCGGGTAGACCACAGAGCTGAGGGGCTGCAAACCTTCCTCGATGAAAAGGGCATCGAGCTGACCAAACAGGTCCTGCAATGGTGGAAAGTTCATGACCAACTCGCGCCCCATGTTGAGATATTGCGCTCCTTGCCCAGGGAAAAGGACCACCATCCGTCCATCCGGCTCGATCCCGTGACGGCGATAGAAGATCCCCTTGGGGTGGTCCCACGCCACAGCCTCGGGCTTTGAGCGCAGAGTTCGCCTGGCAGCCTCCAGCATAGCCTGAGCTTCAGAGACCGAGTTACACACGAAGCCCAACCGCGCTGCCTCCAACGGGATCTCAGGGGCTCGGCTGGCATCGGTCAGGCGATGGAACACCGCGTTCCCACCCTGCGAAAGGTCTGTTAGAGCCCGATCACACGCCTCAATCAGTGCCTGAGGCGACGCAGCCCACAACAGGAGAGGTTGGGCCACACGACGCAGGCGGTATGGGCCAGCATGTTCCGCGGGGTATTCCTCCAGCACGACATGGAAGTTGGTGCCGCCAAACCCAAATGCGCTGACACCAGCACGCCTTGGGGGCCCTCCAACCGGTTTGACCCATGGACGTGCTTCAGTATTCAGGTAGAACGGCGATCTTTCTATACCCAATTTGGGACTGGGCCGCGTCACGTTGATCGTGGGCGGCAAGACCCTCTGGTCAAGCGCCAGTGCCGCTTTTATCAATCCGGCGACGCCAGCGGCGGCCTTGGTGTGGCCGATCTGGGATTTCACACTGCCCAACGCAATGTGCTGCCCCTGACCGTTCTCACAGCCAAAGACCTCCAACAGCCCCGCGAACTCCGCAGGATCACCAGCTTTTGTACCCGTGCCATGGGCCTCCAGCAGGCCGATGCTCAGCGGTGAAACGCCCGCATCCTCATAAGCTCGCTTCAGCGCCAGGGCCTGCCCCTCTGGCCTGGGTGCGTAGATGCTCTTGAATCGACCGTCGCTCGAAGCCCCGATGCCCAGGATAACGGCGTAGATGCGATCGCCATCGCGCTCGGCATCCGAGAGGCGTTTCAAAAGCAGCATCCCAATACCCTCCCCCACCATCATGCCATCCGCGGCCTCATCGAACGGCCTCGGGGCATCACCACGGGAAAAAGCGGGGGTCTTGCTAAAGCACATGAAGTTGAAGGGAGAATTATCGGTATCCACCCCTCCCGCGATCATCATGTCCGCCTGTCCAGCCTGTAACTCACGGACTGCTGTCTTCAGGGCAGCGAGACTGCTCGCACAGGCTGCATCGATCACACAGTTCATGCCCCCCAGGTCAAAGCGGTTTGCGATCCGTCCAGCGATCACGTTCCCCAGCAGACCAGGGAAAGCGTTCTCGTTCCACTCCACATACGCCAGCTTGATCGCCTCGACGATCTCCTCCACCTGCTCTGGGGGCAGACCGTAATGGGACAACACGCGCTCCCAGACAGGATACTGAAGTCTGGAAGAAAGAGGGACGATCAGTTTCTGACCACCAGCGACCCCCAGGACTACGCCTGTGCGTTGCCGGTCGAAAGGACGCCCTCCATATTCCTCACCATAGCCGGCATCTTTGAAGAGCTCCCGCGCCACGACCAAACTGAGAAGCTGTGAAGTATCTGTGACGTCCAGTTGGTTGGGTGGAATGCCAAACTCCAGGGGATCAAACTCGATATCCGGGATGAAGCCTCCCCGTTTACAGTAGACCTTGTCTGGTGCTTTGGGGTCTGGATCGTAGTAGTCGGCGACATTCCACCGCGAGGGAGGGACCTCTGTGATACAGTCCACCTTATCGAGAATGTTGTTCCAGAAGATACGAGCTGCGTCCGACTGAGCGAAGATACCCGCCACACCGATAATTGCGATAGGCGTTTTCTGAAGTTCTGCCATCCTTATGTCCTCATAACAAAATTCTCGCTACCGATGAGCCCCCCGAACGCCGACCGCTCGGGCGAGCCACAGAGCTATGCACAGTTTCGCCAGATCTCCTGCCACGAACGGGTACAATCCTAGCGCCAACACGCGATGCCAGCCCACGAATTGGGCCAGCCATGGCAACCCAATCCCATAGATAAGGAGATTGGCGCCTATCATAGCCAGCGCGAGGCGACCCACACTCCTGAGGTAGCCCGCTTGGCGCAACCATCCCAAAGCCACTAAGGCCACGCCGAACCCCATGACATAGCCACCTGTCGGGCCCACCAACGAAGGCCCGGCCAGCATGGGCAACCCGGCACTTGTCCCCGCCACATAGGCCATGAACGCCAACGCGCCCACCCATGGCTCGAGGGATACGCCTGCCAGCAACACGACTAGAGTCTGCGCCGTGACAGGGACCGGACTGAACGGGAGAAAGATCCTCAGCCGCGCAGCCAAAGCGATGCCATACGCGACGATCATGGCCTTCAACAGGCCAGTCAATATCGTGGATCGCACCCTCGGCCGTTCCCTAGATAAAGCCTGAATCATACCCGATCACCTCCTGCTCTTCCAAACGTTCTACCAACCAAACACCAGTCAATAAGAACACGCGATCAGTGCCTCCGTTACGCTTCATCAACCCGGTCAGCAGAGAGTTCGACCAGGAGATCGCCCTTCTTCACTTGATCTCCCATCTTGACACGCACGGAGGTGACCACGGCATCCGCAGGAGCACGCAACTGCATCTGCATCTTCATCGATTCTTGAACTAGCAGCACCTCGCCCTGACGCACTCTTTGACCTGGCGCGACCAACACTTCGACAACACTCCCCGGCATCGGCGCCATCAGCGCCCCCGATCGACCGCGTGTTTGCTCATGCAAACGCCGTCCGGCTAGGCCTACTTGTGCGGGCACCGGACGCCCGTTCACAATCACTTCAAACCCATCGGGGGGTACGGGCTTCAGATAGACCTCGACATGGCGCTGGCCTTGACGAAACATATGCAGGCCATTGCCATTGAGGGAAGCTAGTTCAAACTCACCCAGGGGTTCGCCATCGATCGTGACCTGGGAGTCCTGGATCTCCACTCGATACCTGCGGCCGCCCAATGCGACTGAATACTTTGCCATTGCTGATCCCCCTCGGTTCTACATCTGTTCCTGCCAGGCTGCAGCCTGCCAAGCGTCGATCCGCCCCTCGGGCCTCGACTTATCGCGCCCGACGTTCTGATCGTGCCGATTGCGATGATGGAGGAGCGCCACTGCTGCAACGATCTGTCGTTCCAGGGAGCGATCCACCGCTGCCTCGGCCCGCTCCCGCTCTACATCCAGGAAGCTCGTGGTCACACGCCCCGCCAGGAACGGCATTCGGCCCACCACCTCGGACAGAAAGGCAAGGTCGGTGACCACGCCTCCAATCTGAAACTCACGCAGGGCACGACGCAGACGCAGCACAGCCTGTGCCCGCGTCTCGCCCCAGGCGATGACTTTGGCCAGCAACGAGTCATAATCCGTCGTCACGCGCATACCCTGGTAGAGTGCGCTGTCGACCCGAATGCCAGGTCCCCCTGGCTCCTTGAGGTACGTGATCTCACCTGTAGTGGGGATGAAGCCGTCGAAAGGATCCTCTGCCAAGACACGGGCCTCGATAGCCCAGCCATGGAACGCTACGTCATCCTGCTGCAGGGACAGCCCGCGCCCCTGGGCCAGCCGCAACTGAAGCTGAACCAAATCGATACCTGTGACCATCTCGGTCACTGGATGCTCCACCTGGATGCGAGGGTTCACCTCAATGAAATGGAAGACCCCATCGGGTCCCAGGAGAAACTCCACAGTCCCAAGGCTACGGTACATGAGGGCGTGTCCGAGCCGCGCCGCCATATCCCAGAGATAGGCCCGCTGTTCATCAGTGAGCCATGGTGCGGGGGACTCCTCAATCAACTTCTGCCGACGACGCTGGATCGAACATTCCCGTTCTCCCAGACAGAGGATGTTCCCCCGCCCATCGCCCACAATTTGAACCTCAATGTGCCGCGCCTCAGTGACGAGTGGTTCAAGGTAGACGCGATCATCGCCAAATGCGGTGGCCGCTTCCCGACGTGCCAAGGTGATGGCAGAGAGTAGATCAGCAGGTGTCTCCACCAGTCGAATGCCCCTCCCCCCTCCACCACCGACAGCCTTGACGAGTAAAGGGAAGTCCAGTCCCTCACTCATGCCTATCGTATCGCCGTCATCCACCAGCCGGTCCGAGCCGGGCAAGACTGGAAGGCCAGCCTCCCGGGCGATACGCTTGGCGGCCAACTTATCACCGGTCAGAGAGAGAGTCTCGGGGCGTGGACCGACAAAGATCAGTCCAGCCTCCTCCACGGCTTGGGCAAACGCCGCACTTTCGGCGAGGAACCCGTAACCCGGGTGAATGGCATCGGCGCCGCTCCGCTTGGCAGCATCCAGGAGCGCCCTGATATTCAAATAGCTTTCAGTGGCAGGCGCAGGGCCGATCGCCACGGCCTCATCCGCGTAGCGTGTGTGCAGCGCCATGCGGTCGGCTTCCGAATAAACCGCCACCGTAGGGAATCCCAGCTCCCGGCAGGCACGTAACACGCGTACCGCAATCTCTCCCCTGTTGGCGACCATCACCTTCATTGGCTCATTTCCTCAGAGGGGGATATTCCCGTGCTTGCGTTTCGGGGTGGGTTGACGCTTCGACTGGGAGAACCGCAAAGCTTTCACAATGCGCTGACGGCTCTCCTCGGCCTGGATAACCTCATCCACATAACCCCTGGATGCCGCAATATAGGGGTTAGCCAGTTGATCGCGGTAGTCATTGACCAGTCGCGTCCGTTCAGCATCCGGATCTTGAGAGGACGCAAGCTGACGCCGGAACACAATATTCACGGCTCCCTCCGGCCCCATCACAGCGATTTCCGCTCCTGGCCAGGCCAGCACGACATCGCTCCGTAGATGCTTGGAACTCATGACGATATAGGCTCCGCCATAGGCCTTTCGCAGGATCAGGGAGATCTTAGGGGTTGTTGCCTCCGCATACGCAAAGAGCAGCTTTGCGCCATGCCGAATCACGCCTCCGTGTTCCTGATCAACCCCAGGGAGGAAACCCGGCGTGTCCACCAACGTGACGACGGGCAGATGAAAGGCATCGCAGAAACGCACGAAACGCGCGGCTTTATCACTTGCGTCAATGTCCAGCACACCAGCCAACACAGCCGGCTGATTGGCCACAATCCCGACTGAGTTGCCGCCAAAACGCGCAAAGCCCACCACGACATTCTCCGCATAGCGGGCATGAACCTCCAAGAACTCCCCCTCATCGACCAAGGCCTGAATGACCTCGCGCACGTCATAGGGCTGTTGTGGGTCCAGCGGCACCAACTCCGTCACCTCCGGGGTCGGCCGTAGGGCTTCGTCCGACCCGGCCGAAAAAGGTGGGGTATCGAGGTTGTTCTGCGGGAGATACGAAAGCAGCCATCGGACCTGATTCAACGCAGCGTCTTCGTCCTCAGCCACGAAGTGCGCGACCCCGCTGACAGTTCCATGCACCTGGGCACCCCCAAGAGTTTCAAAGTCAACAACTTCGTGGGTCACAGCCCTCACTACCTCAGGGCCGGTCACAAACATGTGAGCTGTGCCCGAGGCCATGATGACAAAATCGGTAATGGCAGGGGAATAGACCGCCCCTCCAGCACACGGTCCGAGGATGACCGAGATCTGAGGGATGACGCCAGAGGCCTGGACATTGCGATAGAAGACCTCCCCATAGCCCGCCAAAGCGTCAACCCCTTCCTGGATCCGCGCACCGCCGGAATCGCTCAGTCCAATAAGGGGCACCCCTATGCGTGTGGCAAGCTCAATAATCTCCGCGATCTTGCGGCCATGGGCCTCACCAACGGAGCCACCGAAAACCGTAAAATCTTGCGCGAAGACGCACACGGGACGACCATCGATCTCCCCCGTCCCAGTGATAACACCATCACCCAGTGGATGGGTCGCCTCCAGGCCGAAGCCAGCCGCCCGGTGCGTCACAAACATCCCCCGTTCCACAAAGGTCCCTTCATCAAGCAGGGCCTGAAGGCGCTCACGTGCTGTGCGCTTTCCGCGCGCATGCTGGCGCTCGATCCGCGCCCGGCCACCGCCCAACGTAGCCTCGTGACGGCGATGGTCGAGTTCTGAAGCTACCTCAGCCCACGTCTTGGTCTCACCTGGGTCACTCATCGTGATCTACTGGTACCACCTCTGTCGCTATGTAGAACCGCCCCAACGCTTTCATCGTTGAATTAAACACACAGCCCCCCCTCGAGTTACGCTGGCTTACAGAAAACCGGCGGGGCCTATGCAATGAAGGCATAGGCCCCGCCGGGCAAGAGGCCAAGTAGAGCAAGATGACTAGAAACCTAAACCATCAGAGATTGGCGCCCTTTCGTGAACCGATGCGCACGCGACGCCACCCAGCCACGACAGCCGCCGTGATCACACCAGAGACAATCGCTTCGGGCAAACCATTGACCAAAGCAATCGGCGGCAGCGCGGCCCAGGGCAGGTAGCCCAATACTCCAATCATCCCCAGGACCGCCACAGTGTTCGTCAGGCTTCCGATCACCCCAGCGCCGACCCACGCCGCTTCAGGCCGCTTCTGCTGCGTTTGCCAGAGGAACGCCGCCAGCAGGAGGTTTTCAAGCACCAAGAGCAAAGCAGCCAGCCACAACTGATAGCCGAGGACCTGGAGCAATGAAAGCACAAAGAGTGGGCCGACCAACACAGCAATGAGCAGCCCCCACCGAGGACGTTTCTCCAATATGACCGAGGCCAGCCAGGCGGCTGGCCCGATGAGCAACCGCGGCACCACGGCCAACAACGGGTTGGTGAACCAGACATCCGCAGGGCCGGTGGGAGCAATCGCGGCTTGCAGGATGCTGAACGCCCCAAAGATAAAACCAATAGCGACGCCGACCCACGGGCCCTCCAACACTGCACCAATGATGACAGGGAGATGCATGATCGTCAGAGAGACACCAGAAAACCAGGGGATAAATCCGACGCGCGTCCATCCCAGAAGCGCGGCCACAGCACCCAACGCACCGGCTATGACAATCCGACGTGTTCTACCACCGTTCATACCAGCTCCTCCTCCAAGCGTGTTTCTCCCCCTCTGCATAGTATCATATACACTATAGCGGCCAAGGAGTTACGAAAGC
>CAZHBB010000056.1:0-10413 GCA_964530185.1 uncultured Anaerolineales bacterium | reverse complement strand
TCTCCCCCTCTGCATAGTATCATATACACTATAGCGGCCAAGGAGTTACGAAAGCACAGTACGGTGCTGTCGCCCACTTGCCAGCCGGGGACGTTGTGTCATCCTCAGCCTAGCCGTTCCATCCACCCCAAAGACGGATGGACCGACTTGAGGTTGACGATCGAATTCCCCCTTTTATACTGGACTACGTGAAGCCGCTGATCGTTGTAGATCACATCACCTATGCCTACAGAGCGCCTGGGGCCAGTCCCATCCCTGCCCTGCAGGATCTATCCCTGCAGATTGAAGACGGTGAATACCTCGCCATCATCGGCGCGAATGGTTCCGGTAAGTCGACATTGGCCCGACATCTTAACGCGCTGCTGATCCCTGAATCGGGCCACGTCTATGTCAACGGCCTGGACACCGCAGATCGTCGGGCCCACGTCGAGATCAGGCAAACCGTCGGCATGGTCTTTCAACGCCCCGAGGATCAGGTCGTGGCTACAATCGTGGAAGAAGATGTAGCATTTGGGCCCGAGAATCTGGGGCTGCCGCCAACCGAGATACGCCAACGGGTGGATGTCGCACTGAAAGCTGTTGATCTATGGGCTCAGCGGAGACGTCCCCCACACATGCTGTCCGTGGGCCAGATGCAACGGCTAGCTCTGGCTGGAGCGCTGGCCATGCGGCCTCAATGCCTCGTGTTCGACGAGACCACGGCCATGCTTGACCCCTTAGGCAGGCTGGCAGCCCGGGCTTTGATACGCGACCTGCATCGTTCTGGCCTCACCATCGTGCTCATTACCCACTTGATGGAAGAGGCCCTGGATGCCGATAGAGTAGTCGTCCTTGACCACGGCTCATTAGCTATGGAAGGGCCGCCAGAAGAGATATTCCGAGAAGCTCAGCGGCTGCGGGCTTTAGGGCTTGACCAACCGCCAGTGGCCTTGCTTGCTGAATCCCTACGAGCCTACCTCCCTCAACTCCCTGCCACGATCCTCCATGAGGAAGAATTGATTGAGGCTCTCGCTCCCCTATCCCCAGGTGCCGCCCCTGACTCCTTCCCCTCCTCTAAGTCCTCCGATCCACGGCAATCCCCCTTGGCAACTGTAACCGGGTTGAGCCATACTTATGGAATCGGCACGCCTTTCGCCCATCGCGCTCTCCACGATGTGAACCTTTCCGTCTCAGCAAACAGCATCCACGGTCTGGCCGGCGCCACTGGAAGCGGCAAGTCAACCTTGTTACAGCATCTCAACGGTCTGCTGCTGCCACAGAAGGGCACTGTGAAGGTGGGGCCCTATGATCTGGGGGACCACAAACTGGATCTGAGGGAGGTGCGGCGATTTGCCGGGCTGGCCTTTCAACAACCCGAGACTCAATTCTTCGAGCAGTTCGTGGGCGATGAGATCGCTTACGGGCCGCGACTGGCCGGTCTCCAAGGAGAGGATCTGCGTAGGCGCGTGGCCTGGGCCATGGCCCAGGTAGGCCTTGACTTCGACACCTTTCGCGACCGACTCACGTTCACACTGAGCGGCGGTGAACAGCGCAAGGTAGCCCTTGCTTCCATTCTAGCGTTGCGGCCCCGGCTGCTGTTGCTGGACGAACCCACAGCCGGTCTTGACCCACAGTCAAAGCGCGAGTTGATTGGCCATCTGCTCAACCTCAATCGCCAGGGGGTCACGCTGCTCATATCCTCGCATCAGATGGACGAACTGGGGGCGTTGACCGATCGCCTCACGATTCTATCACGGGGGACGTCTGTGGCGGAGGGTTCTTCTTCAGCGATCTTCAGCGAGCCAACCAGGTTGGCCGAGTGGCACCTGATGCCCCCTATGGCAGCCTCAATTGCCGAGAGGCTACGCCGGCTCGGCTGGCAGTTGCCCTACGGGATCACAAGGGAAGACGAGCTCCTCACCGCCATATTACAGGCCCTGGAAGTGCAGCACTATGGCATTTGAATTCCAGCGATTCGTCACCATTGGGCAATATCTGCCCCGGCCCTCACCCATTCACCACCTCGACCCGCGGATTCGGCTAATCGCCGGGTCACTCCTCTTGGCAGCCCTTACCGCCACAACCAAGGTGCCCGGCCTCCTCTTTGGCCTGGTGATCCTCTTTGGGCTCCTGCATGTAGCCCGCGTCCCTCTCACCTATGCGATCAGGGGGCTCTTGCCGTCTCTCCCCTTCATCCTATTGCTGGCTTTGATCCAGGTGTTTTTCAGTCCACAGAGCACTGGGGTGGCGCCCTGGTGGCGGGCGGGGCCACTGACCGTCTCCGCCGAGGGCCTGCGCAGCGCTCTCATCCTCTTGATGCGTTTCCCTGCCCTGATCCTGGCTCTCACGCTGATCACAGCCACTACATCAACCTCAGAGCTGGTGACAGGCCTCGAGGCCTTGTTACGCCCCTTGGAGAAGCTCGGTTTCCCCACTCAGGACTTCGTGCTGATGATCAGGGTCGCCGTGCGCTTTCTCCCACTCCTGACACGAGAGATGGAACGCATTGCCAAGGCCCAGGCATCACGTGGGGCTGATTGGGGGAGGAAGAACGGTGGCCTCATCCACCGAACCAGACAGATTCTCCCTTTGATTATCCCCTTGTTCCTTGTAACACTGGAACGCGCGGAAAATCTGGCTTTGGCCATGGAGGCCCGTGGGTATCACAGTCATCGTCCCCGGTCCTCTATGCATGTCCTCCGCATCCGCCCGGTGGATATCCTCTCCCTCTGTCTGACGGTGATGCTGAGCGCCGGCATTGCACTCCTCTGATCCCCCTCCACCCTACCTGTGGTATCCCTTTCTCCTGATGAGCACCTGCCTGGCAGACTGTGACCAATCGCGCATGCGGAAAAATCCTTTCTTCCCAGCGAACCGTGTCATACTTCTGAGTCAATCGTATCACGATATGGCTTGGGGGAGCCAGTGGTACGTAACGATAGAGGGGGAGTAGTGATGGCCAGCCAAGGAGAACCCCTTGTTGGCATGCGGTCCAGGCATCTCGAGGAGCGCGATGCCTGTGCCGTGGTCGCCACCATCCGATCGAGCGGAGAATCCACCCACGGCAACCTAAAACGCACTTTGGAAGCACTAGCCAAGATGGGACACCGTTCGGGTGACGTCACGACAAGCTATCCCCCCACTTAGCCCAAGCAGTGACCCCATGATGGGCAAAGACTTGCTCAGGGACCATCTCACTATGAGCAGTTGCAAGGTCTTGATATAATGGGCGAGTAGCATAGGATCTCCGACGTCCCATGCACTGCGTGGAAGGAACACTCATCACATGACGTCATTTGATGGAGACATCACATCTGGCCTGGCTCACGAGGTCTATGGCATCCAGATTCGGCTGGCACAGTATCCGATTCTGGCGCCTAGGATCAGAGAGCGCATGCGACAGGAGCTCTTTGTCAAGGGTATCATTGCGCCAGCAACCTTTGAGGCAGAAGTGCGCCGCAAAGCGCTCCTCTCACAGAAGCTGGAAGGCCTAGATGACCCCTTTGCACAGGAATCTGAAGCTGTATGGCAGCAGCGCCTGGCGATCATCCGCGATCAGTTGACAGACTTCTATTTCGCCTACAACTTCCCTCCAGAGAGACTCACCGAACTTATCGAACGAACCCTGACAGAGACACGAACCTCGGGAAGTAACAATGCGACAACATTGACGTTCAATCCCGAGCTCGCACCCACGGATCTACTCCTGCATCAGGGTCGTATCTATGAAGCTTTGCCACCGGATAGACGGACAGCAGTGCAGCATCACCTCCGTGAGATCATCGTTGTCCTCATTAAGAGCATGCTCAGTGACAACCTCGACTATGTGGGCATCGCCAAAGAGGTCTTTTCAGCCCACGATCTGGAGGCTATCCGGAGACGCATCATAGGCCATGGAAAGATCGGTGGCAAAGCAGCAGGCATACTCCTGGCCCAGAAGATTCTGCTCACGCCTGATCCTGAGGATGAAGAACTCGACCTCGCCAGCCACATCAAAATCCCCGATTCTTACTTCATTGGAGCTGATGTCTTCTATGATTTCCAAATGATCAATGGCTTCACCACCTACATGAACCAGAAGTATAGAAGCTATGACGAAATCGTGGCATCATATCCTCATCTCCAGGAAGCTTATCAAGCTGGCCGATTCCCGCCCGAGGTTGTTGTGAGATTACAGCAGTTGCTGGAGAAAGTAGGCAACACCCCTCTCATTGTGCGCTCTTCCAGCCTCCTTGAGGTCCATTTCGGTGCTGCCCTGGCAGGAAAATACCACAGCGTTTTCTGTCCCAACCTTGGCGGACCGGAGGAAAACCTTCGCATGTTGTTGCGGGCGATAGGAGAAGTATATGCAAGTACTCTCAGCCCCGAAGCACTATTGTACCGCCAGCAGATGGGCCTGGTAGACTATGACGAGCGGATGGCCGTACTTATCCAGAAAGTTGAAGGCACCCGCTACCGTCACTTTCTCTTCCCGTCAGTCGCAGGCATGGGCTACAGCCAGAACCCATTCCGCTGGGACCCCAGGATACGCCGAGAGGATGGCTTTCTACGGCTTGTTATAGGCTTCGGAACACGTGCCGTGCAACGGGTCGGCAATGATTTTCCTCGTATCGTCGCGCTCAGCCATCCCGAGCTTCGCCCTCAGACTGGGGAGCGGGAAATCCGCAAGTACTCCCAGCATTACATGGATGTGCTCGATCTCGAGCAGAAAGCATTAAGGACCCTTCCGGTGCGAGAGGTCATCCGAGGCGACTTCCCGGCTCTGCGCTACGTTGCCTCCCTGGACCGAGGGGACTACATCATCCCTATCATGGCGCGGCCTTCGTCAGCGGATGACAACCGATGGGTTTTAACCTTTGATCGGCTCCTCAAAGACAGGGCGTTCATCCAACTCATGCGACGGATCCTGAAGAAACTAGAGCAGTTTCACCATTGGCCGGTAGACATCGAGTTCACAGTCGACATCCGGCCCAATGGACCGCGCCCTACGTACACCGTAAACTTGTTGCAGTGTCGCCCACAGGTGAGCCGCAAGGAGTATCACGCAGCGGAACTTCCGGGGAGCGTTAACAGTGCCGACCTGATTCTCAGGACCACCGAATTAGTGCCTCACGGCGTCGTCTCAGACATCCGATACATCGTGTATGTCCCGGCACACGCGTATCAACGGGCACAGAGTTATGCGCAGAAGCTGGAGATCGCGCGCGTCATCGGTCGCCTGAACCGAAAACTCACAGGCACTCGGTTCGTACTCATTGGGCCAGGACGGTGGGGCAGCTCAGATATCAACCTCGGCGTGAGAGTCACGTATGCCGATATCTACAACGCCAAAGTGCTGATCGAGGTGACGACAGGCAATCAAGCTGGTCCGGAGCCATCGTACGGCACCCACTTCTTCCAGGATCTGTTGGAAGCTGGGATCTACCCTCTACCCCTAGTGCTGAACCATCCAAAAGGACTCCTCAATACCGCTTTCCTGGAGAGGAGCCAAAACCGGCTGACAGATCTACTCCCTGGAGACGCTGAATTTGCCCCATTTGTGCGCGTGATTGATGTACCGGCTGAAGCTCAGGGAAGATACCTCCAGATCGTGATGAATTCTGAGCGCAATTTGGCACTCGGCTATCTGGCAATGCCCCGCGTTTTCAACCCATCGCACTCTGGATAGAGTTACGCACGGCGAGTATTCGGGAGGAGACAGGTGAGGAAAATCCCGCCTGTCTCCTATGTCCCTATGCCCTTCCATCACCTACTCTGGCGATTGCTCAGCAACTAGACCCACCCGCGCAACTTGCAGGCTTCAGCAACTCTGCTTACAGCAACCGCATATGCAGCCATGCGGTTGTTCGTCTGGTACTCCTTAGCAGCTTCAGCCACCGAATGGAAAGCAACTGTCATCTTCTCGTCAAGCAGCTCATGGACCTGAGTCTCTTTCCAATAGAATCCATAAGCATTTTGGACCTGCTCGAAATACGATACCGTAACCCCACCAGCATTACAGAGAAAATCGGGAATAACATACACACCATTCTCAAAGAGAATGTCGTCAGCTTCTGGTGTCGTAGGTCCATTAGCAAGCTCTGCACAGATCCTGGCCTTGACTTGACTCGCGTTCGCACGAGTGATTTGATTCTCGAGAGCCGCAGGCACTAGAACGTCGACATCGAGCTCCAACAGCTCAGCATTGGTGATATTGTCAGCGCCGGGGAAATCCACGACAGAACCAGTTTCCTGCTTATGAGCAATCAGCGCTTCGGGGTCAAGGCCTTGCGGGTTGTAGACACCTCCCTGCGAATCGGAGACTGCAACGACGCGCACCCCAAGGAGCTCTGGGCCAAGTGTGGCCGCGTACTGACCAGCGTTTCCAAAGCCTTGAATCGCCATGGTTGCGCCCTCCGTCCGCATCTCCAGGAGTCTTGCCGCTTCTCGGATGCAATACATACCACCGCGGGCCGTAGCATCGCCACGACCTGCAGAGCCACCCAGCGGCAGTGGTTTACCTGTGATGACTCCAGGCACGTTGCGGCCCTGCATGAAGGCGAATTCGTCCATCATCCAGGCCATGATCTGAGGTGTCGTGTAAACATCGGGGGCAGGAATGTCCATATCGGCACCCAGGATGCGGCCTACCTGACGGATATAAGCACGGCTCAAGCGTTCCAGTTCGCTTGGGGACATCGTCTTAGGATTGCAGATAATCCCGCCTTTGCCGCCGCCCAAAGGTATGTCCATCACTGCGGTCTTCCATGTCATCCACGCAGCCAGAGCCCTAACCGTATCGATGGTCTCATGTGGATGGAAACGCAACCCCCCCTTCGTCGGCCCTCGAGCATCATTGTACTGCACCCGAAAACCATGAAAGATTTGGGTCGTACCATCGTCCATGCGCACCGGGAGCGTAACATGCAGTTCTCGAATCGGCCAGCGGAGCAACTCGTGGACAGCAGGCTCCAACTGCATGATTTCGGCGGCCATGTCAAGCTGGTGTTGAGCAATCTGAAATGGGTTCAATTCCTCGGCTGTCATATATCAATCCTCCTTGGCTGGACACAAGCATCTGGATCCCCCGACCCCAGATGCAATTGAACACAATTGTACAAAAAGACCTGCGGCAAGTCAAGGTTTCGCGAATGTGCTTCCTGGCCCTGAGGCTGCTGCTGGACCAGATGCAACTGCAGAATGGGGATATTTGTCTGGCCTGAAGAGCGCTCAATATGGGGGCCTCCCCCATTTTCCCCTTCCCTCCACCAAAAATGAAACGATCTCACTCTCTGACACGTCTTGACATCCTACAGAAGTCATTGTATAATTTTAGCAATTGAGGGGGAAAGTGCGTCCAACGATGAGTCACACAGTGGTGATCGTTCTGCTCCGCAACCTTCTTGTCCTTATTGGCAAGAAGGCATAGTGCGTTGGGCAGCGCGAGACCACAGCATACCACACAAAATTAAGAGCCGCCCAACGAGGCGGCTCAAATCTTATCAGGCAGACGTTACACCCGGATTCGACAAAATCATGAACAACACAGGAATGCGAACAGGGCTGCAGCCCGCTAACAGGCCGAGATTTGATATGAGCGCACAAACGCTGTCCGTCGGCGCCTCTCGGGCCGTGTCAGTTCTTGTCGTCCTTATCATTACGGTGCTCCTGCTTAGTGGCAGGAGCACGGGGCGGCTATCGGAAGGTCCGGAGGAGACTGGAAACCAACCATAGCGAGGATCAGGATGCAGACAGAAGAGCCGCCCACAGGAGAGCGGCTCTTTTTGTTTGACTTGCAGGCAGGGATGGAGAGCCTGCTGACCAGCCAGTTTCAGGAGGAGGAGACACGATGAGGAAAACAGGTGCGGAAATAGTGTGGGAGATGTTCAAAAGGGAGGGGGTAGACGTGGTGTTTGGCATCCCGGGCGGTGCCATCATGCACACCTACCACCCGCGTCGGGAATACGGCATTCGCCATATCCTCATGCGCCACGAACAGTGCGCCGCACACGCCGCGGATGGATACGCCCGAGTATCAGGGAAAGTGGGCGTTGCCATGGCAACATCAGGTCCCGGCGCCACCAACCTAGTCACAGGGATCGCCACAGCAGCAATGGATTCATCGCCCATGGTGTGCATCACGGGTCAGGTACCCACGCACCTGATCGGAACCGACGCCTTTCAGGAGACTGACATCACGGGCATTACACTCCCCATCACCAAGCACAACTACCTGGTGACGCGGGTCGAGGACCTTGCCCAGACGATTCACGAAGCATTCTACATCGCTCGCACTGGCCGGCCAGGCCCCGTCCTGATCGACCTCCCCAAGGACGTGCAGATGGCAGAGACGGAGTTCGTACCGCCACCCGAGGAGGTCTATCTACCCGGGTATCAGCCGGTAGGGCCTGGGGCTCCCCATCTGGTTCAGCAAGCCGCGGACCTCATTAACCAGGCAGAGCGCCCTATCATCTTGGCGGGACATGGCGTCCTGATGTCAGGGGCAATGGAAGTGTTGCGCGCCTTTGCCGAGAAAACGCAGATCCCGGTGGCGCTAACTCTGCTAGGGAAAGGTGGATTCCCGGAGTCTCATCCCTTGGCCCTGGGCATGATGGGCATGCACGGTGAGGCTTTTGTCAATCGTGCTATACAGGAAGCTGACCTCCTGCTGGCGTTCGGCATGCGCTTCGATGACCGCGTGACGGGCAAGCTTGACACTTACTCCCCTAAAGCCAAACGCGTACACGTCGATGCAGATGCAGCCGAACTCAACAAGATCGTGCAAGCCGATGTGCCCATCTTGGGCGACCTGGCACAGGTCCTTCAACAGCTTCTCCCCCTGGTCAAGCCCGCTCAACACGCCGCCTGGCTCGCGGAGATCCAGGAATGGGAACACGACAGTCGTCGACGGGACATCCTCAATCGACCGGATGCCAGCCGTCTGGTCGCGGCACAGTTCATCAACGACATCTGGGAGGCAACCAAGGGAGAGGCAATTGTGGTGACCGACGTGGGGCAACACCAGATGTGGGCCGCCCAATACTATCCCAATGATTACCCCAATACGGTGGTGACCTCTGGCGGTCTGGGCACCATGGGATTTGGGCTACCCGCTGCAATCGGTGCACAGGTAGCCCGGCCAGATAATGAGGTGTGGGCGATCCTGGGCGACGGCGGCTTCCAGATGACCATGCATGATCTTGGGACCATCATCCAGGAGAACTTGCCGATTCGCATCGCGCTCTCAAACAACAACTATCTGGGCATGGTCCGTCAGTGGCAGGAGCTTTTCTACGACAAGCGCTATGAGTCGACCCGGCTCATCAACCCTGATTTCATCAAGCTGGTTGACGCTTATGGCATCCGCACCTGGCGCGCCACGACACGTGCTGAAGCGCGAGCCGCCATCGAGGAAGCCCGCGCCCATGACGGCCCCACGTTCATTGAGTTCCAGATTGCTGAGGTGGGAGAGGAAGGAAATGTCTATCCCATGGTGCCGGCAAGCGCTAGCCTGCATGAGATGATCCGTCGGCCGGGGCCAGAGGCCGAGGGAAAAAGCCAAGGAAACTAAAGGAGAAGGGACGATGCAAAGCACACTGATTGCCCTGGTTGAGGATAAACCCGGTGTTCTAAACCGTGTTGCGAGTCTGTTTCGACGACGCGCGTTCAACATCGAGAGTCTCACCGTGGGACACACAGAGCAACCTGGGGTGAGTCGTATGACCATCGTGGTTGACAGCGCACGCACCGATGTGCAACAGGTGATCCAAAACCTGTACAAGCTCATCAATGTGATCAAGGTCGAAGAAGTGACCGACAAACCGGCTGTCATGCGAGATCTTGCCCTCATCAAAGTCCACGCCAATGGCGGAGGCACACGGGCTGAGGTACTGCAGATCGTGGAGACCTTCCGCGCGAGGGTAGTCGATGTCGGCCTCAAGACCTTGATGGTCGAGGTCACCGGCACGGAGGACAAGATCAACGGGCTCGTCGACGTGCTGCGGCCCTTTGGAATTGTGGAAATGGTCAGGACAGGCCGGGTGGCCATGGTCCGCGGCACCGCCGAGCCGCTTTCGGCCCCAACCAAGTGAGCGACACACGGCACCGAGGCCCAGACTCTTGGGGCCCGGACACCAAGGAGGAGAGAAAGAGATGGCAAAGATAGACTTCGGGGGAGTGGTGGAGGACGTGACGACTCGAGAGGAGTTGCCCCTTGATCAGGCACGAGAGATCCTGAAAGATGAGCTGGTTGCTGTGCTGGGCTATGGCGTCCAGGGACAAGCCCAATCGCTCAACATGCGAGATAACGGCATACGTGTCATCGTGGGGCAACGTCGCGGAGGTGCCTCATGGGACAAAGCCGTGGCCGACGGCTGGGTGCCCGGTGAGACGCTGTTCGACCTGGAGGAAGCCGCCGAGCGTGGGACCATCATTCAGTTCCTGGTCTCAGATGCC
>CAZHBB010000055.1:17166-18929 GCA_964530185.1 uncultured Anaerolineales bacterium | reverse complement strand
AAGTGATTGACAGGGAAGTCTCTGTGTATATGCTTTGGCATGTGGACCAGGGGAGGGGGCAACCCACCCAGCATTCTTCATGAGGAGACCTTTGATGTCACAATCTTCCACCACTTCGAGATCGATCGGGCTGGGGCAGAGTGCCGGCTATTTTGCTGCGTTTGTCGCCCTGGGCATTGCCCAGGCGGCGCTTGGGCCGACGCTGCCTGATTTGGCAGCCCGTGTTCACGCTGACTTACAGAGCATCAGCTACGGGCTGGCAGCCCACGCCCTGGGATACCTGGCGGGCTCAGTCGTTGGGGGTCAACTTTACGACAGGGTAAGAGGGCATCCCGTCATGGCCGCCATGCTGGCGCTGCTGGCAGGCAACCTTTTCGCCATCCCGCTTATACCGCTCTTACCGCTCTTGATCGTAGCGCTTTTCGCGCTGGGGTTTGGCGCGGGTGCTCTGGACGTCGGAGGCAACACCTTGATCGTCTGGGTGCACGGCCGGCGGGTGAGTCCCTACATGAATGCCCTACATTTTTTCTTCGGCGTCGGCGCGTTCCTGGCACCTGTGATCATAGCGCAAGCCATCACACGAACGGGCAGCATTCAGTGGGCTTACTGGTCGTTAGCGTTTCTTATCTTGCCAGTCGCGTTGTTGATCCTGCTGCTCCCCAGTCCAAGCAACGTCGGGATTCAAGACAACTCAGGGTCAGAGAACGAAGAGTCCCAGGCTTCCCCTCAGATCCGCCGGGACTGGCTCTTGGTGGCGCTCATTGCCCTATTCTTCTTTGTCTATGTCGGGGCTGAAGGTAGCTTCGGTGGCTGGATAGCGACGTATGCTCGCGAGAGCGGGTTGGGTAACGCTGCTGAAGCTGCGTACTTGACCTCAGTCTTCTGGGGCGCGCTGACTCTGGGGAGGTTCCTGTCTGTGCTGGTGGCCATGCGTCTGACACCCCGGCAGGTGTTGGCCACTGATTTGCTGGGTGTACTCCTCAGTGTTGTGCTCCTGAGTCTGGGACCTCACTCCAGAACGTTGACCTGGCTGGGCGCGGCCGGGGCAGGTCTGTCGATGGCCTCAATCTTTCCGACTACTCTCTCATTGGCAGAACGCCATATGACCATCTCCGGAGCCGTCACCAGTCTTTTCTTCGTGGGAGCCAGCACTGGCGGCATGGTTATCCCTTGGGCGATAGGCCAGCTCTTCGGATACATAGGCCCCCGCGTGGTGCCTGCCTTCCTTTTGGCGGCAGCCCTGCTTGACATTGCAATCTTCTCGTTTGTCGTCATCCACACGAGGCGCGCAGAGAAAGGCGGGATATGACCACACTGGTGACGACTTTGGGGGCTTTCAAGTTGGAGGACCTGGGCCACGCCACAGGCGTGATCCTGCCTCATGAACACATTTTCGTCGACCTGCGGGAACCTGGTACGCCCGGCCACGGCGTGGCCTCCGAGAAGGCCGTCGTCGAACTTATGGCACCTGAACTGAAACGTGCCAAGGATGCCGGTGTCATTGCGCTGACCGCCAGCACCCCGGAGGGGGTAGGACGTCGCGTCGACCTGATCCTGGCCGTATCGGAAGCGGCCGGACTGCCTGTTCTGATCCCCACAGGGGTGTACCGGGAACCTTGGATTCCCCACTGGGTTTACCAGGCAAGCGAGGCAGATCTGCGCCAATGGATGATGCGTGAACTCGAGGAAGGCATTGACGACGTTGGCGTCAAAGCAGCCTGGATCAAGCTCAGCGCAGGCGATGACGGTATGACGGCGTGCGA
>CAZHBB010000055.1:0-17066 GCA_964530185.1 uncultured Anaerolineales bacterium | reverse complement strand
TCAAAGCAGCCTGGATCAAGCTCAGCGCAGGCGATGACGGTATGACGGCGTGCGAGATGATTGACCACCTGGTGCGCTTGAACCCGTTCCGGGCATTTGCCCGCTGAAGGCGGCCACGTGCATGGAGCTTCATGATGTCAACTGAAAAGGCAAGACGGCAGATCTCCCTGACTCCACTCCAGATGGTCCTCCGCGAGACCATGGAAGTATGGGGATGCCCGCTGTGTCATCTGTCCCAACAGGCCGAAGAGACTTTTGTCAGGTCCTTGAGTTATGAACGCGTCCTCGATCTCAAGACGCGTGCCGTACTGCAAAGCTCACATGGCCTGTGTGCAGCCCACAGCCGAATGTGGCTGCACATCAAAGGCGGTTCCCTTGGCGTGGCCATTGTGTATCGTGACGTCTTGCGTCACCTCATTGAGGCCGGTGAAAGTGCGACCGAGCCTGCCAGGGGATTTCGAAGAAGGCGTTCCTCCCTTGACGGCTTTGCCGCTTACCTGTCGCCTGAGGAGCCGTGTCCTGCCTGCGAGATTGGCGCGGCCACTGTGGAACGATTCGGCAGATTGCTCTTGGAGGATATCGAGGATCCAGATCTCCAGGCATTATTGGTGTCTTGCGGCGGACTGTGCGTCCCCCACCTGCAGGTAGTGCTCAACAACTGTAAAGCTACCGCCAAGGCGCGCGCAAGCCTCGTGGGTGTTCAACTGGCGGCGTGGCAGCAACTGCTTCTGGATCTTGACGAGTTCATACGGAAGAGCGACTATCGTTTCTGCGATGAAGTCTTGACCGAGGGCGAGGGCACGGCGTGGCGTCGTGTCATTCATGCGCTGGTGGGGCTTAAGAAGTGACCGATCCGTGCCGCTCTGGCAAGCATCGCCTCCGAGCACAGGCACCCCTTTGCTCACAAAGAATCAATTAGAACTGGAACCAGTCAGATACCCAGGCTGCGGTCAGTGACCCGACATTAGACTCTGGGCCAACCTGTTGTGTTGTTCTACAAGCCGCGGCAGATCTACGGTCAGCAATTGACCTTCCTTTACCACGACTCGCCCATTCACGACCACCAGATCCATCGATTGAGGTGCACATAAAAGGAGAGCACCTAGCGGGTCATGAACAGCAGCTCCTGCATAAGCCAGACGATCCAGGCGCACACCGGCAAAGTCAGCGGCCATCCCCACCTCGAGCCTCCCCAACTCATTGCGACCGAGGAGTGCCGCGCCTCCCGCCGTTGCCAATCCCAGTGCCTCTCCAGGAGTCAAAGCATCAGCGCGTTGCAACCCTACACGTTGCAGTAACAGCGCCATCCGGGCCTCAGCCAGCATGTGTGAGCTATCGTTGCTGGCCGAGCCATCGACGGCCAACCCTACCCGCACCCCCTCATCAAGATAACGGCGCACAGGCGCGATGCCGGATCCCAGTCGCATGTTGCTGGAAGGACAATGTGCGATGCCTGACTGGGTTTGAGCCAGGAGGGAAATCTCTGCCGGGCTGACATGAACGCCGTGAGCGAACCAGACATCCGGCCCCAGCCATCCCAAAGACTCCGCATAGTGAATAGGGCTCATACCCGCCGTAGCCTTGCAATATTCCTCTTCATCGGTGGTCTCAGCCAAGTGTGTGTGTAAGCGCACGCCGTAACTGCGCGCAAGGCTGGCAGACTCCCGCATCAAATCCTCAGTCACTGAGAAAGGTGAGCAGGGGGCCAGGGCTATCTGCAACATGGCGCCAGGCCTGTCATCGTGATATAACTCGATCACCCTCTGCATGTCCTGGAGGATAGCGGCTTCAGACTCGACGATGTGATCGGGTGGCAACCCCCCTTCGCTCTCACCACGGCTCATGCCGCCCCGGGTGGCAACGAACCGAATACCAATCTCCTGCGCAGCTCGAATCTCGTCATCCAGAGTCACATCGTTGGGGTAAAGATAAAGATGATCAACAGCAGTTGTGCATCCTGAGAGCAACAGCTCTGCCAGCCCAACCTTGGCGCTGATATAGACTGCATGCGATGTCAAGTGTGCCCAAATCGGATACAGGGTCCGAAGCCAATCAAAAAGTGCCGCATTTTGGGCGGCAGGGAGAGCCCGGGTGAGGGTTTGATACAGGTGATGGTGCGTGTTGATCAAGCCGGGGAAGAGCAGCATTCCCTCTGCATCGATCACTTCATCAGCTCTGTCCGGGACCTCGGTTGCCGGGCCAACGGCCTCAATCCACCCATCACGCACCAGGATAGCCCCATCCTGGATCTGGCGCACCCCTGCAACGGGAGTGATAGAAGAGCGTTGTCCACAATCCGCCGCCGTGATGATCCAGTCGGCATGTGAAAACAAGATCGTCGTCATCAGAGCCTCCTGTTCTCAGATCGGATCCGTTGTCAATGTTGCCGTCCTCACGCCGCCATCTTGCCTACTGAGCGGCGCGGCGCGTGGAGGCCACTCTCATCTGGCAATGCAGACTTCAGTGTACATGGCGTCCATGTGGGTACAAGTTTATCGCAGCCAAAGCCCGAAGCCAATATTGCCCTATGTACGCGCGAGACCGCAATCAGCACAACCTGCGATCGAGGGGAAAATGCTCGATAGAAGGGCTGCACAAGAGGGGTACACAGGGTGCACTCATACTGCAGCGCAACTGTGTGAGGGAGTGCGACCCAGTACCTGCGTCCACACCGGTTCTGTGGTATAGTTGCTTGCCAAATCGAACATGTAGAAGTTAGAAGCCGGGGTGCACAGAATGGACATCAAGAGGGTGAAGTCTGTAGCGCATATGCCGAGAGGATGGAGAATACTCTTGGTCGTTGGTTTCATCTTGAGTGTCCTCTCGACGGCCACAGAGTGCGCTGTGAGGGCCTCCATTACGGCTGATGATCCGATAGACACGATAGAAGAGCAGGCACAGGCGCTCCTCTCCACACCCGGGCTCGCGCTACCGGGTGTGGAACAGGTGCATATCCGACAGATCGCAGAGATAGATGGAGAACTCCGTGTCTGTCTGGCAGTACCCAGATCAGCTTTGGCCCAGGGGGGATGGTCAGGGATCGAGGTCTTGACTGATCAGGTCATGCGAGCGCTCTATCCACTTGGGGTTGTTCGGCTGTCCGTCCAGGCCTGGGATCCAGCCGCTGACCGCTGCCGTCCTCTCTCAGATTTGGCGCCCCGGGGCCAGACTGAGGCCCCCATCGTTACGATGGAAACAGCTCTACCGGCAGAAACACAACAAGCCACAGCGTTCTCACGTTCTCTTGCGGGTAAAACAATCTACGTGAGCGCGGGGCATGGGTGGTTCTGGAACGGCAGCCAGTGGCGCACCCAACGTCCGGTATATCAGGGATTCATCGAGGATCACAACAATGCCGAGGTTGTAACACAGTTTCTGATCCCCTACTTGGAAAACGCTGGAGCTAGAGTCATTCCGGTACGGGAGCGGGATTGGAGCTCGTTTCAGGCCCTGGCAGACAACGACGCAGGCCCACCGGCCTATGTTGAGGAAGGAGAGTGGGGCACAGGAAGCAGTGGTCCAGGCTATGCTGGTGGCACCTATCGCTATGCCATAGCCACTAGCGGCCCAGCAACGGCTGTGGCCCGTTGGATGCTTACTATCCCCACAGATGGCACCTATGCAGTGTACGCATGGGTGTACCCGGGGACAAACCGTGTCCCCGACGCTCACTATACTATCCATCATGCGGGCGGCGCGACAGGGGTAACTTTGGATCAGCGTCTGGGGCCGCGGACGTGGCGCTATCTTGGCACGTTCCCATTCCATGCTGGGACCGCGGTTGTCACGCTGGACAACCGCACGGATCATAGCGGGACCTACGCTGTTATCGCCGATGCGATCCGGGTGGGTGGGGGGACCTTCGATCGTCTTGATGGTCTGTCCCTCCTGGCGCCGGCAACGACATACTCTTCGCCAACGCCGCCCTCTTCCGCCCCTGGAAAGCCCTGGTGGGAGGTGGGCACTTTCTACTGGAGTCAAGTCATGGGGCTTAATCCAGACGACTGGCCCTATTTTAACGATGTGGTGGCTCGCCCCATGATGGCGCGGTGGTATCAACGCACCCTGCACGCGGATGCTGTGTATCTTTCCTGGCATACCAATGGATCGCGTGGCGATGCACGGGGCACCGTTTCGTACGTGCACAACGGCGAAACTTACCCGAGGACTCCAGGCAGCCTGGAATTGCAGGCGGCTGTGCACCAGGAGTTGGTCCATGACATCCGCGCCGGCTGGGACCCTAACTGGACTGATCGTGGCATGGGACAACTCAACCTCGGCGAACTGCGGATGCTATGGGACGAGAGTGATCCTGCAGCGCGCATTCCCGGCGTACTCCTCGAGATTGCCTTCCATGACAACTATGATGACGCCGCAGCATTGAAGGAACCTCTCTTTGAGCAGCTTGCGGCGCGCGCTGTATACCAGGGCATCGTGCACTATTTCGAACAACGCGATGGCATCAATCTTACCCTGGCACCCGAGCCTCCCACACACCTGCGCGTCCAGAACTTGGGTGGCGGTGCACTCCGTGTGACATGGCATCCCTCTCCTACCGACGACGTCGGACTGCGAGGTGATCCGCCTACAGCCTACCGGGTGTATACAAGCCATGATGGCCTGGCTTGGGAGACACCAATAGAGGTAACCGGCACGAGCGCTACACTGGAAGGGCTCACAGATGGTGAGACCCTCTATGTTAAGATTACCGCCATCAATGCGGGCGGTGAATCTTTCCCGACCGAGACCGCCGGGGCACGTGTAGGCGACGCACGACTACTCCTGGTCAACGGATTTGACAAGCTCAACCGCTTTGGGCTGGTGGTCGATGATGATCCAGTCGAAGGAGAGAATCTGCGGATGTGGATACAACAGATCAACAGCAGGGACTATATCGTCCACCACGGCCAGGCCGTCCCCATCGACATCCCTTGGGACAGCAGCAGCAATGAAGCTGTAAGTGACGGGGAGATCGATCTAACGGACTACGACGTAGTTGACTGGATCTTAGGTGAGGAGGCCAGCGAAGTCAACGGGTCACTCGATGAGACTGAACGTGAACATCTGAAAGAATTTTTGCGGGCCGGGAAATCTCTCATGGTAAGTGGGTCTGAATTTGGTTGGGATCTGGTGGAGTTGGGACGCGATCCCGCGTTTCTTCCCACGGAGCTCCATACCCAGTATGTCGCTGATGATGCCGAGACCTACACGGCCCGTGCAACAAGCGCTGGAGCCTTGTCGGACCTCGGAGACGTTCACTTTGACGCACCGGACGAGTACGACGTGGACTATCCAGACATCCTTGCCGCGGCCGATGCTGGTGCTCTCGCTGCTATGACCTACATAGGAGGAGAGGGAGGTACGGCAGTTGTTCAATTCGCCGCGGGATGTCAGAGGTTGCTGGTGATGGGTTTCCCGTTCGAGACCTTGCGCCAAGAAGAACGCCCCGACTTCATGGCCGCCGCTATGGAGTTCCTCTGGCCTTGCCAGATCGATACTCGAATCGTGAATCCTGGTGACGGAAGCGCCTTCAAAATCACACCGGTCTTCACGGGCACCGTGTATGGGACTGAAGTAGAGCGGGTAGAATTACAGCTCCAAACAGAGAGCGGTAGTTATTGGTCGGGTACTACCTGGTCGGCGCAGCCCGCATGGTTCGTGGCTTCGGGGGTCAACCCTTGGTCGTACCTGCTGCTGGCCATGGGGGAAGGCACCTATACTCTGCGTGCGCGAGCCGTAGGCACCGCAGGGGTTGACCAGAGCCCGGATGAAGTGCAGTTCATCATCGACCACACTGCACCCCGCAGCCCTGTTCCCATAGCTCCCCAGGAAGGTGCGGAGGTGATGGGACCTGTCGTCACACTCCGCTGGCAATCGTCTGCAGATGATGGATCTTTAGTCTCCTATGAGGTGCATCTAGACTCAACGACAGTGACGGTGGACACCACTTCTCTGATGCGCGTTTTAGGCGAAGGTGCTCACGTGTGGCAGGTGCGAGCACTTGATGCAGCAGGCAATACCAGCGCTTGGTCTGCTCCGCAGGAATTCCAGGTGAATGTCGAGCGAGTATGGCTCCCCCTGGTGCTTAAGGTGTATTAGCGGGAAGTAGCGTCACGTCATCCATGACACGTCATCCATGACCGTGACGCGTTCCCAATCTACAAGCCAGTAGATGAGCCCTGCCCAAGCGGGATATGCGTTGAAGATCTCAGCAAGTCGCCTGGCTGTGAGATCATCCCTCTGCTGGTCAGATGCCCCCGGCCGTCCCGCCGCGCCCAGTACATCTGGGGGAAAGCTGTACTTTCCCAATCTCATTAGAAGGAAGCTAACGGCATGCCGACGCAGGCCAAACTCCCTCTGCAGGAGATGGACAAATTCAGCAGGCGCTTCAGGGACCTCCTGCCAGCGCAGCCATCGCTCGGCACCCACCTGCCAGGCTTGGGCAATGGCAGCGACACGGGAAGCTTCTTCGTGCCCTAGTGTCAGCTCAAGTTCATCCCTCTGTCCAAGCAAGCTATCTGCATCAGGAAACGCATGACGGGTTGGATTGCGGGGGAAGGGAGAGCCAGCGCAGTTGACCAGGGTCTGTACCAGGCTGAGATCGAGCGAGCCGCGGGAATTCCAACGTGCCAGCGCAGAGACGACGATATCCTCCCAAAAGGTTGTCCCACGGATTAGGCGCCCCCTGAGGCAGCGCAATGGGATGCTGTCTTGGACATCATGCAGCAGGTGTTCCAGACATCGCAGATCCTCTGATAATCGCAACATTCTCCAGATCCGCGCACTGGCCTCCTCCATCTCTGAGCCGGTGAGCGTGCTGTCGGTGTGGATGAACAACCCAGACGTGGACTGGTAAATCGTCAACAGAGTCACGGTGTGGGTGCTCAACCGTTCGATGCGTTCCAGACGGTCACCGAACCCCGCCACCGTGGCCGGCTCACACAGGAAAACCCGTGAACAGCGCAGTGTACCCTGTAGGGAAAAATCGTCCGGCACTGAAAGCAGCCATCGCATCGCTCGACTCCTTATCGGATCACTTCAAGCATAACACAGGATCGTCGAGCAGGCTGTTTCCCGATGGTTACATTTTGGTTAAAACACCTTCAATAAAACATGCGCCCGAATCCTACTCGGGCGCATGGACGACAGCACGAGAGTCGATTGTCTACTTCAGTCCCGCCAAAGCAAGGCCCGCATCGAGGACGGGTTGGACCAAGCTGCGGTCCGTGAGCTCGCAATAGACCCGGATAATGGGTTCAGTGCCAGAGAATCGGATCAGCAGCCATCCTGTATCGCCTAGCTCAAACTTGTATCCATCCAGGGTCACCTTCCCGGTGACGGACAGACCAGCAATCTCAACGGGGTTTGCGGCCTCCAGTCGGGCTCGCGCCTCGGGCCGTTTTTCAGGTGGGAATCGGACATCAATCCGTCTATAGTAATAGGCCTGGCCGAGCGTGTCGAACAGCATATCGACGAGCTGAGCGGGCGACTTGCCCGTTTGAAGCATAAAATCGAGGAAGTAGAGGTTGCCCAGTATGCCGTCGCGCTCGGGCACATTACCCCGGAACGCATACCCGCCGCTCTCCTCACCCCCGATAAGCGCGTCCACCTCCAGGAACTTGGGTGCGACATACTTGAATCCGACACCGGTTTCGTAGATCGGGACGTTGTACATCTCTCCCAACCGGTTCAGCATCGACGTCGTCGATAGTGTCTTGACGATGGGACCACGCTCTCCTCGGATCTCTAATAGGTAATAGGCCAGCAAGGCGTAGACCCGCAGTTGATCAATGTATTCTCCGTGTTCATCGCCGATGCCCATCCGGTCTGCGTCCCCATCGTTAATCAGCAACACATCAGCGCCAAGTTCTACAGTCCGGCGGAGAGCAGGGTCGATGTTGGGACGGATAGGTTCTGGCCGTTGCATCTCGGGAAAAATCGGATTGTGCTCCGCGTGCATCTCCCAAATTGTGTTAGCGCCTCCACCTAGCAAGGCAGGGAACCACCCAGCGGCGTTGCCCCACATGGGATCCACAAGGATCCTCAGTCCCGCTCGTTGCAGCTTGTCGAGATCCACCATTTGTCTGAGATGGGCAATGTAGGCCGGATTGGGGTCCCAGCGCCTGATGAGCCCAGAGGACTCTGCCTCATCTATAGCCGTGCGCCGCACGTGGTCTATAGAGACTGGCAAATAGGCTTCGATCTCCAAGAGATCATCGGGCGCAATAGCGCCACCATGAGGCCCGCGGACTTTGAATCCGTTATCGGTGGGGGGGTTATGTGAGGCCGTGATGTTGATGGCGCCACCGGCCTGGCGTTCGACGACACTGTAGCTGATCACGGGTGTTGGAGTATTGTGCGCGGTCAGCCAAACCCCGATCCCATTACCAGCCATAACCTCTGCCGCAGCCTGTGCAAACAGATCCGACGCAAAACGACGGTCGTATCCGATGACGACGCCCTTGTCCGCGAGGTCATGGCTCTTCAAGTATTCAGCAAAAGCCTGTGATACCCGTCGTACGTTGTCAAATGTGTAATCCTCGGCAATCCGGGCACGCCACCCATCCGTCCCAAATTTGATTGAGCCCATGCGTTACTCCTTAGTCTGTTACTCACAAATTGTACTCAGCCTTGAGCAACTCTACATCCGCGTCGACCATCATCCGGATGAGTTCCTGGAAACTCACCCGCGGCTGCCAACCCAAAACAGCGCGTGCTTTGGCTGGATTGGAGACCAAAAGATCGACCTCAGCGGGGCGCATAAACCGTGGGTCCTGGATCACATAGTCACGCCAGTCCAGGCCTACGTGCGCGAAAGCAATCTGACAGAGCTCTTGCACGGAGTGCGTCTCACCTGTCCCCACCACATAGTCGTCTGGCTGCTCCTGTTGAAGCATGAGCCACATCGCGCGCACATAATCTCCGGCGAATCCCCAATCGCGCTTTGCATCCAGATTGCCCAATGGCAGCTTGTCGGTCAGACCCAGCTTGATCTTAGCGACATGATAGCTCACCTTGCGCGTCACGAACTCCAACCCACGTCGTGGGCTTTCGTGATTGAACAGGATGCCTGAACACGCAAAGAGCCCATAGGACTCACGATAGTTGACCGTAATCCAATGGCCATAGACTTTGGCAACGCCGTAGGGGGAGCGTGGATAGAAAGGAGTGTGCTCAGTCTGAGGAACTTCCCGCACTTTTCCAAACATCTCTGAGGAACTCGCCTGATAGAAACGAATCTTGGGATCCACTGCCCGGACGGCTTCCAGGATCCGTGTCACTCCCAGCCCAGTGACATTGCCGGTAAACACCGGCTGCTGCCACGAGGTAGGCACAAAGGACTGGGCCGCAAGGTTGTACACCTCGGCGGGCCGATAATCACGCAGGATCGTCATGAGCGACCCCTGATCCAGGAGATCGCCTGACACCAGCTCGATCTCGTCCTGGATGTGTTGAATGCGGGAAAAGTTGACCGTGCTGGTGCGTCGGACCATGCCGATGACTTCATATCCTTTGCTGAGCAAAAACTCCGCCAGGTATGAGCCGTCCTGGCCTGTCACCCCTGTGATCAAAGCTCGTCGCCTAGTTGCCATGCGCTAATTCACCTCCTTGGACGCGCGATTCAGTTGCCGTGATCGATGTCATACCCGCATTGCGGACGTGGATGCGCCACTCATTTAGAACGTCCTGAATAGTCTGAACAAGCGGGATACAAGGTTCCCAGCCGGTATCACGCCATAACCGCTCCGCGCTTCCATATATCACGGGGACATCAACGGGACGATACCGCGCCGGGTCGACCTGAACCGTGATAGAGACCTTGGAGAGCGCCAAAAGTTGATCCACAATCTGCTGAATCGAATGGGCCCTGCCCGACGCCACGTTGTAGACTTCTCCTGGCTTGCCCTGGATCAACATAAGATGATAAGCCCGCACAACGTCCCTGACATCGGTGAAATCTCTCGCCGCCTTCAAGTTGCCGACCTTGAGCACTGGTTCCCGCAAACCGGCCTCGATCTCAGCGATCTGGCTGGCGAAAGCCGGCAGTGCGAACCTTGGAGACTGACCAGGTCCGATATGGTTGAATGGGCGGGCGCGGACGACAGGCAAACCATAACTGGCATAGTACTGGAACCCCATGACATCTTGAGCGACTTTGCTGACGCTGTAGGGGTTTTCCGGGTGCAGGGGGTGATCTTCGGTGAAAGGCAACTCCTCAATCCGCGCCCGCCCGTATTCATCGCCGCTGCCCACTACAAGAGTGCGCGGCTTGATGCCCAAAGCGACACACCCTTCAAGGAGGTTGAGTTGGGCGAAAATATTGTTTTCCAGAGTCTGCCATGGGTCCTTGAAAGAGGTGGGCACATGAGACTGGGCAGCAAGATGCACGATGAAATCTGGAGCGTACTTGTCCAGCACCCCCCAGGTCGCCTCACGGTCTAGCAGGTTCAGATGAACCAAAGATTCACGTGTGGGATCAAGCAAGGGAGGAGATTTGTCGGGGAAAGTCGTCCCCACGATGTCCCACTTGGAGTTGGAGAGCAATACTCGACGAAGATGAGTCCCGACAAATCCCGTGGCTCCTGTGATCAAAACGCGCATACAGACTCCAAATCTTGAAACCAGAACAGTCGAACAACGCTATTATAGCCGATCCACAGCCACTGTCAGGGTCATGCCCGACGACAAATAACTGCCGTTGGGGCAAGACTCTCCAAGCTCTTTTGATCCCCCTCAGGGGCACCACGTTACGTGCGTAACGCCCCCTTCATTGGTCAACGCGCTCACTTCTCCATCGTTTAAGGAAAGCAACATCAAATCACCATTTGAGATAAACGCCACGGCCTCGCCGTCAGGGCCCCAGTGCCACTCTGGCAGCTCGAGGCCCAGGTCGGAGCCAGCACCATAGATCAAGCGCTGATTTGAGCCATCACGGTCCATCAAGAACAGGTGATAGCGGCTGGTAGCGCTTTGATAGGGGATGACCGCACGCCCAAAGAGAAGGACATCGCCGTGTGGGGAGAAACGCGGCGCTGCCCACATACCCACTTCCAGTGCCAAGGTGGCACTATAGACTCCGTCGCGATCGATCAGGCGAAGGTGGAAGACAGGACTCTCCTCAGGCTTCGCACTGCCGTCACTCGCATGAACAACGGTAGCCAAGAATTTCCCCGATGGGTCCCAGTCCAGATCAGGGTTCCAGGCCCAGCTACTGTAGGTGCGCACCGCCGGAAAGCGAAGGAGAGAGAGCTGAGTTTTGCTCTTCAGGTCAATCACGCCAATGCTGTCTGGCCGGCTGTAGGCGATGGATTCCCCGTCCGGTGACCAAGCGTAACGAGTTCCCCACCACCCATAGCCCCCGCCCGCCTCTGGTGCCAGGATGCGCCGCCGAGAGACCAGCAGGCCCTTTTGCGTGACCCGAGCTGTCCAGAGATCGTTGTGACCGCGCCAGCCTGGCGCCTCTGACGTCACCTCAGCAGTAGTCCAGGCGATCTGAGATCCACCTGGTGCCCAGTCGGCCCAGAGGATGTCATCAGCGCCGAGGGGTAGGGGATTGGGAGCGGCCTCCGTCGTGCGTATGAGCCATAGTTCATTCAGCCGTGTTGTCTCCGTCGCCGTGCGAGTGAAAAGTAGCCAACCGCCATCCGGCGACAAAGCGAACACTCGTCCATCCAGATCACCCAACTGGGTAAGGCGCTGGCGTTGGAGAGAGTTTCGGCGCACGACCCAGGCATCCTGGTTGGCCAGATAGACCAATGTACCTGAGATAGGAACATTGTGAAGCTGGACTTGGCTACCAAGCAAGAGCACTTCATCCCTGGGCGACTGCGTGATGGACTCTGAAACGAGGACTCGTGCTACTTCCTCGCCGTCCTCTACGGTAACACGATAGCGGCGTTCCAAGACACCCTCTTGCCCTGACTGAAGTAGCCGTGTTTGCCCCAGAGGGATACGCGTGTCACGTACTACCTGGCGTTCAAAGGGAAGTGTTTCAGTTATCACCTTAATAGACTCTATCACACGAACTACGGTGACGGTCATGCCATCCTGCAACAAGGCGGTCTCGGGGGGGGAGACTCTGTCCAGGGGACCCAGGACGATGTCTCTCTCATTCAGGAACTCTCGCACTGTAACAGCCTGTGTTGTCACGACACGCTGATCCCCATCGGCCACCAGAGTGATATGCAGGTCTGTGGTAGCAATAGGCACCGGTGTACAGGAGGCAAGCAGCAGTCCCCATGCCCCCAGAGCCAGGATCCCCATCACCAGTGTTCTCGGTCTGAATCGCACCGGATTCCCTCCAGGTTTGCTCACTCTCCCGCAGGCACTGACCAGGTGAGGTGATGTGCTCCACGCAGCAACTCTTCGACATCGAAAAGCATCGGTGGTCTCAGCACTCCCATACGTAGCGCGTTCCCGTCATGATCCAAAACAAGAAAGACGTTGCCGTCGCGCGACCACCGTACCGAAGACGCCTCCTTGGGTAACAGCGCGATCGGTTCGATATGATGATCCTCGGCAAGGGCGTACAGCCCCCCAGCGCGGTGGTCACCCTCTGGCTGCAGAAAGGCGAGAACAAATGCCGGCTGCATCCTGGAGATCACTGTGTCTGGTGCCCAGGGGCGCAAAGCCCCAGCGCCTATATTGCATAGGGCAGGGGGTTGCTCGACTGGCACCCATGTATCTCCATTCATCTCCGTCGGGTCGACGTGCGCCACACATCCATTGAGCCCTGTCTCCCAAGTGATCCATAGAGATGAATCAGAAGCCCAGGTGGCTCCAATCCGGCAAGGGGTGATGCACAGGGGCGTCGCGCGCCATGACGTTGCGGGCACAGTTCCAGATGCCGATGAATCAGGGGCAAACATCGTAAGCGCGGGGCGGTTTTCGTCAGCGGCAGCTAACAGTACCCATTGCCCGTTAGGAGACCAACTGAGCAGCACCACTTCGCCGTCCGGATCCGAGAGAGCGAGTCGCTTCTCCTCCGGGGCAGCAAGAGAAATGTACCAGAAACCATCTCGGTCCCCTAACACTGCAGCTGTCCCATCGGGGGAGAGCCAAAAACCGCGGCACGGTCGCTCTGGGCTGCCCTCGCAATAAGCCACAGCCCGATGGGGTGCTCTGGGATCGTCAAAGCTCCCCTGCACCAAAGTGGCACTACCCTCTGCACCTGCGGCAGGTCCTCGACCCGGCTGGACCCCCCACGCCAGGTACAGGACATCGGTCCCATCAGGGCTTGGCGCCACCCAAGTGCCATAGGTGCTCTCAAGTTGCCCCACAGTTGGGATCAACGTCAGTTCATCAACCTCCCTATCGAAAGCATACAACGCTCCCTCTTGAGTCAGCAACAATACCACTCGGCCACCTGATGCCACCCAGAACTTTACGACATCCCTCAGGATTGCCTCATCATGCAGAACTTCAGTGGGCATTCCCCCGGCCTCTGCACAGACCCAAAGCTCACGATCGCGCAGGAAGAGGAGTTCTGCCGGGGCTGGGGGACAGGCTGCCGGCTGCACAGCATTTGGAGGAAGCCACAAGTCGGGCGGGATAGTAGGAGTCGGTGACGGTGTCATCGTTGGCGTGGCCGTCGGCGTTGGCGTAAGAGTCAGAGTCGGAGTAGACGTCGGCACCACCGGGGTTCGGGTCGGCGTTGGCGTAGGAGCCGGCTGCGGCGTCTGACACGCAGACAGCAAGAGCACGACCAACACCAGCCATACCTGATGCCAGAAGCGCCCGCTCTGTGAAGATTGCCATATTTTCATAGGACTTTCATAGGCTCACCGATGTCCACGATCGGCGGACTTTACCTGCGGAGAAGATGGGGGATCGTCCAGAGTCAAGTCCTGCAACCAACGCTGGATAGCTCGTTGGGCCTCCTCCCGTGTGGTGACCTCGCCAGCCGCCTGACTCTCGCGCAACTTAGCCAGAATTTCCCCTACAGTGGGACCTTCTTCTATTCCCATAGCTATCAAATCCCGCCCCCTCAGTAGGGGACGCGGCTCAACTACCTGGTCTCGTGCACAGCACACCGCATCCAGGTATGCACCAGTCCTCTGACAAACTGCTTCAGCAAGCCTCTCCGAGTGACCCATGGCTGGTGTCAGAGCCAACGCCAGGATTATAGCTCCAACTCCTGCCTCACCGGTACGCCGGAAGAACCGGTAGATCTCTCGTCGATCGGGTTCAATGCCACCTGAAGACGTCAACGCTGCGGACAGCTTCGACGCCTCAACTGCGAGTGTCTCAACATACAGGCGTGCTCGTGTCGAGAAACGTAAAGCATGCAATCGACGGCGAACCAGGTGCCGTTTCGTGGCCTCACACTGGTTGACTAATGCGAACAGGATACCCCAGCTAAGAAGATCACGCCGCCGGACGCCGCCCGAGATCGGCGTTGTCAGGTCCTCATGAACACAATCCCTGTAGGGCGACAACCCGGAGCAGTTGAAAGTAGCCATCGCGCGCTGCGAGTCTGAGCCTATAAAGCTCACGAGATCAGCCAGTGTTCGGAGCACTTTAGCGGTCGAGGCGAGCTTCGCCACATCCACAACCTCGGGTAGCACATATCGCAGGACATCGATACCAAGTAAGTGTTCCAAGGAGGATACCGCAAACTCGGGGGACAGAGCCCGTAGCAGCTCATCTCGCACCCGCTCCGGTGCAACGTTCTGAACTAGGCTGGCCTCGTGTCGTGCTTTGCGATATGTGGCTTCGTCAACCGTGTAGTCCAACGCCGAGGCCAGACGTGCCAGCCGGACGATCCGGACGGGATCATCGATGAACGCGCCGGGGTTGGTCATGCGCAGGCACTGTTGCCTGAGATCCTCATAACCGTGCAAGGGATCGATGAGCTTGCCATCCAGGGTCAAGGCCATAGCATTGACTGTGAAGTCACGCTTCTGAAGATCCGATTCAATGTCAACACCCCGGAGTTCGGCAATGTCAATGGTTACCAAGGCGCCTATGTCGGGGTCCTGTACGACGATTCTACCAGTGCCCCGTTGAGGATCTAGCGGGTAGTAGCTGCCACCCAACACGTCAGCAACCAGGCGCGCCAACGCCAAGCCTTCTCGACGGCAGGCAAAATCCCAATCATGCGGTCGGCAGTGGACCAACAGGTCCCTCACGGCCCCGCCGACAAGCCAAAGAGGGTGGGGATCTATGAGTCTCTTCAAGGGCACAAGGGGCCATCGTGGTATCATAACGTGGGGCCAGTGAGGAGAGACCCACCATATGGTGCTTTCTTCATGGCACCCGGCAACCGTTTCCGCAGCGTCGTCGTGCGTCTGGCCCGTGCCAACAACTATCCCGCGCTTGTTGAGCACTACCCACAGGCCCGCGTATTGATCTAGCTGGTGATCCTCGCCTAATAAGGGGCACTTTGTGTCTTGCACCTATGTCTACACGTCCTTATTCGGATATCAGACGTGCGGCGCTCGATATCTGCGCCGCACCTCGTGGGGAAACTGTACCCACTTATACTCAAAGGGAACAAAACCCTCAGTGGAGCCAGCACCTGCTGAGAGTTCTACACGCGTGTTAGGTACTCCCCTCGCTCTGTGTCCACGCGAATCACATCACCGACCTCAATGAAGAGAGGGACCTGGACCCTCAATCCTGTCTCACATACCACTGTCTTGCTGGCGCCAGTCGCCGTATCACCGGCTACAGCGCGCTCAGACTCAACCACTTCCAACTCAACTGTGGCTGGTAGCTCGATGGACAATACTTCGTTTTCGAAAAGCGTGAGCGTGATCTCCATACCATCTTTCAGAAACCCGGCCCTTTTGCCAATCCGCTCAGCGTTGACGCTCAACTGATCGTAAGTCTCGCTGTCCATAAAATAGTAGAACTGACCGTCGTTGTAGATGTACTGTGCGGTACGTCGTTCCACCGCAGCTTCTTCAAAGCGATGCCCATCCAGGAAGTTTCGAGGAATGATGACGCCTGTCCGCATATTGCGTATTTTGGTGCGGATGATTGCATTCCCGCGACCCGGCTTGTAGTGCTGGTATTCTAAGACCTCATAGGGCTCCCCATCCAGCAGGAATGTGGTTCCTTTGCGGAGCTCGTTGGCATTGAGCATAAGACCTCCCTATTCTACTTTCCCATAATACGCCTAGCTTATGTGTTAGTGCCCTATTATAGGGGAGCGCAGCTTGATCGTCAAGCTCCTGCTGGACAGGCCTTTGAGGCGCGCTTGTTTTTGAAGCACGCTTGCTGAAGACACATTTTTGTTGTATAGTAAACAAAAGTATCTGGTACCAGAAAGGAGCACGCCAATGCAGCGCAAACCGCTTGCCTTGATCTTGATCGTAGTCTTGGTGGCAGTAGCCGTGTTGAGCAGTGGATGCAGGCGGTCAGCAGCGCCGCCCATCGAGGAATTGCCATCTGAAGAAGAGGTCAATGCCGCTATTCAAGAGGCCCAGGGCAACACAGAGGTGGGTAGTTCGCCTGTGGAGACACCTGAGCCTACTGGTATCGCGCCTCCTGCCACCCCGTCGTCGACCCCAGAACCTACTGCCTTGCCCCCCACGCCCACCGCGACGCTAGTGCCGGTTGTCATTGAGCCCACGACGGCACCGACAGAAGCGCCGCCCGCGGAGCCGACAACCGCGGCACCGCTCCCGGCAGGCACAACGTACGTTGTCCAACCTGGTGACAACTTATTCCGCATAGGCCTGCGATACGGGGTCACCGTAGCCCAGCTTGCTCGTGCGAACAACATCACGAATCCGGCGCTGATCTATGTGGGCCAGGTCTTAACGATCCCCTCGCCAACCAGTGGCACAACAGGGGGAACATCCCCTGGCGGTGGAGCCTGCGCCACGGTGTACGTCGTCAAGCCGGGGGACAATCTGTTCCGTATCGCACTGCGCTACGGGTATAGTCAATACTACTTGGCCCAGGTCAACGGCATTGCCAACCCCTCCCTTGTTTACGTGGGACAGCGAATATGCATCCCATGATCGCGATCACGGGATCGCACGAGCTGTTGTTTTAAGTTAAACTAGGCCCGGACCGCCGCACCAATGAGCTAGTCAGATCAGGCGGTTGGGCCC
>CAZHBB010000054.1:0-18938 GCA_964530185.1 uncultured Anaerolineales bacterium | reverse complement strand
TCTCCTCGCAGTTCTCACGCGTGGCGGTGAGGGAGATGCCGAAGGGCACGCCGACCTGGCGCAGGTTGGCCATAGCCTTGAGGACACGCTGGAAGACGCCTTTGCCACGCCGGGCGTCGGTGCGCTCCTCCCATCCCTCTACCGAGATAGCCGGGGTCAGGTTGCCGACTTCCGCCATACGAGCGGCCATCCGCTCGTCGATCAGTGTGCCGTTGGTGTACATCAGGAAGAAGGCGTCCTGATGCTTGGCCGCCGCATCCAGCACGCCCTTGCCGTGCGACTGGTAAGCCAGCGGCTCGCCGCCGGAGATGACGATGAAGCCGGCCCCCCACAACGTCTGGGCCTCGGTGATGATGCGGTCAAAGACCTCCCAATCCAGTTTCTCACTGTCGTTGCCGGAACTGGCATAGCACCCCTTGCAGCGCAGGTTGCAGAGTTTGCCCGGTGAGATGGTCAGGAAGCCGGGCGGGCCATAACCTCCATGCTCCAGACGAAAGCGCTCGAGCGCGGCACTACGCTCCTCACGCAGGAAAGCGTTCACGACCAGGCCACGCAGGAGCCCCTGCACGACGGCGTCGGAGACGTGACCTCGGGCCAGCGCACGGTCGACGGAATGCACCATTGCCTGTACAATGTATGCCTTGTCCTGAGTGACGCGCTGCGGGCGACGCCCGTTGGTTTGCTGGGCTTCCTCCAGGCGCTGGCTGATGCGCCGGTCGACGTAGTTCACCAGCATGCGCCGGACGGGCTCGTGGCGCAGCGCGGCAGCGGTGACGTTGGCGAATGTCCTCGCCTGCCCGATGGATGCGGCCGTGTGAACGATACTTTCCAGTTTCATGATTTTCACCCCCCATTTGCCTTCAGTGTCATCGGATGTCCGTCATCGGCAGAAGGGGCGGACGTCGCAGCAGGAATCGGCTCATCGCGTTGGCGGTCGAACGAGCGACCACACGATGCCATCCCTCGCCAGCACGCCGTGGTGAGGCGTAGACAGCGAGGTCGGGGTCGAAGCGCACCGGTGCGATGCGGCTCACCCGCAGCGAGAGATCGGTATCTTCACCGGAGTACCAGTCCACCGGGAAGCCACCAGCCTCCCAGAACACACTCCCACGCACGGCGAAGTTGCTCCCCCACCAGAGGCTGCGCCGGACACGGTTACTGGCCCAGAGGATCCAAGTGATTGGGTAGCGCAGCCAGAACCGTTCGATCGGCCGCCCATCAGACCAGTAGACCGGGCCGTAGACCGCCCCCAGCGCAGGGTCGGCCTGGAAGTGGGCAGCGATGTGGGCCAACCAGAATGGCGGCACGATGGTGTCGGCATCAGTGGAGGCGATGACTTCCCCCCGTGCTGCCTCGAAGCCGGCCTGGCGGGCCCGGGCTACGCCCTTGTGTGGCTCAACCACTACCCGAGCCCCGCGCCGACGTGCGATCTCTGCCGTTCGATCGGTCGATCCGTTGTCCACGACGATGATCTCGGACAGGTCGGCCGGGTAGGTCTGGCGAGCCAGAGCCGCCAAACAACGGCCCAGGTACTTCTCCTCATTGTACGCCGGGATGACCACGGAGATGTTGATCTTTCCCGGGGATCCAGACACAGGTCGCTTCATGGCAACAAGCCACCTCCCTCTGCCGCATACAAAGCCACACCAACCGTGCCAGGACCAATGTGCGTGGCGATGGAGGGACTGAACTCGACGACGAACAGCTCTCGGCAATCAAAGTGATTAGCCAGATAGTGACGAATGCGCTGCGCTTCCCCGAGGGCCTGGGCGTGGACGATGGTGGCATGGATCGGACGCCCCTCCGCGCGCTCCGCCACAATCTCCAGCATCCGCTGCTTCGCACGGCGGGCGGTACGTGCCTTCTCCAGGACATCGATGCGACCATCGCGGAAGTAGAGGATTGGTTTGATCTTGAGGATCGACCCTACCAAGGCAGCGGCTCCGCCGATCCGCCCGCCCTTGAATAGGTATTCCAGCGTGTCCACAACAAAAACGGTGAACAGGCGCGAGGCGAGGCTCTCGATCGTTTGGGCCACCTGGGCAGCCGTCTGGCCTTCGGCGATGGCCTGCGTGGCAGCGGAGACCAGGAGCACCAGGCCACAGGATGTAATGCGCGAATCCACCACGTAGATCTGTGGCGGGTCTTGCATCTCACTCAGGAGGGCCTGGCGTGCGGTGAGCGCGGAGGTGACCGTCCCGCTGATGCCCGAAGAGATGTGGATGGAAATGATGCTGTCCGCCTCCCGGCTAAGACGGCGATACAGTTGCAGAAAGTTGCCTGCTGAGGGCTGCGACGTCGTGGGGAGCGCGGGGGCCGACTCCAAAAGCCGGTAGAAGGTGTCCGTATCCAGGTCCACTCCGTCCCGGAACGTCCTTTCGCCAAAGTGGACGTAAAGGGGAACGATGTGCACACCGTGCTGCCGAGCCCACTCTGATGGCAGGTAGGCCGTGCTATCGGTGACCAGCGCGATCTTAGACATAAGATTTCCTCGTGAAAAATATGATAGAAACAAGAAAAACGAAAGAATTAGGCAAAGAAAAGATCAAGCCTCAAGGACCTGCATCACCTCCCGGGTAAAATCGGACAATCGCCGCAAGTTCTCTGGACTCAGGCGGGAGAACAGTTGCTGATAGCGGCTCACCTGGGAAAGCAACAGGTTGACCAACCGTCGATTGGCCCGCTCGGCGAAGGACAGGCCCACCGCCAACCCTCCCAGAGCAGCTAGGCCGGCCTCTTCTGGGAGTCCCAGAGAGCGCAATCTGTCGCTCAGGCCGGATGCAGAGGCATCCTCTCGCAACTGCTGCAGGCTGAGGATGACGGCAGTGACCATCTCTGCGGCGTACAATAGCGGCGACTGGCGCTCCGGCAGGCGGGCAAGGATCTCCTTGAGTAGCTCCTGATAATCCCCTTCTTTCTCTATCTCAAGGGCCTCTAGGATCCGCGCCTTAACTATCTCCCACTGTGCCAGATCACTCGTTCCGCTGGCCAGTTCAGCGAATAAGGCGCGCGCCTTAGGTGTAGGGCGGAAGACAATGCTCGAACGTCCGGCACCCCGTCCCTTTCCCCGCAGAATGTATTCGGACTGTACCAGGCCTTGCTCCTCCAGGAGCCGCAGCATGTCGTAAGCGGTGATCTTGCTGACCCCCAGTCGTTCTGCAACAGCGGTGTAATGCAGGGGCTCCCTGGCCTCCTGGTACAGGTCCAAGAATTGACTCAAGAATGCCTTCTGCCGCCCGGTCAGCTTCATATTTCCCCTAGATTTCGATTCTGAAAAAGACAAATATATTATACCGTGAATTCCGCATTGTGTCAAATCTACACTCGCGCTCCCTCCCCCGCTCAGACGATTCTCCGTTGGGGCAAAGACACTGAGGGAAAAGAGTGGCTCCCCTGAAAAGCCATAGGTATAATGAGCCCATGACAGTCGATGAAGCACGTGCCCGTTTCGAACGCATGGTCGAGGAGGCAATCCGCGCGCTGCCCGACGCATTCCTGGAAAAGCTCGACAACGTCGATATCGTCGTCGAGGATTGGCCCGACCCTGCCACCCTACGCAGGGCAGGGGTGCAACGCCCATCAGACCTCCTGGGATTCTACCGGGGCGTGCCACAGACCCAACGCACCCGCGCTTACAGCCTCGTCTTGCCCGACAAAATCAGCATCTACCGCTTCCCCATCGAGATGCGGGCGCGGGACAGCCAACACCTCCATGCTCTGATCCTCCAGGTCATCAAGCACGAGATCGCCCATCATTTTGGCATCGACGATACCAGGCTTCACGAGCTTGGACTGTGACCTAGAACATCCGGCTAGGATACGGCACCAACCAAGAACGCCCCCGGAAGATCCGGGGGCGTTGTCAGCACATGTGACAGCTCAGGATACATCCCTGAGATCCTGCGTGTCGATCAGCTCCACTGTCGTTTCCTTCTCACCCTCGAGGGCCAACACTTCCTCCAACGCAGGTACATAATACTTCTCAGTGTACTCCTTGACCATACGTCGCGTCGAAAACAGTGGCCCTACAGTCCGGATTGCCTCCCTCATCATGGCCACCCAGCCACGAGGGACAAAATCTCGATCGCGCTGATAGTAGAGTGGGACTACCTGCTCTTCCAGCACTTGATACAGAGCAGCAGCATCGGCTTTATCCTGCTCATACGGATCGGCGAACTCGACACCGGGATCAATAGCCCAACCGTTACGTCCGTTGTAGGCCTCGGCCCACCACCCGTCAAGGACGCTCAGATTAAGCACCCCATTAAAGGCAGCCTTCATGCCACTGGTGCCGCTTGCCTCATTGGGTTTACGCGGCGTATTGAGCCACACGTCCACGCCCTGCACCAGATAGCGAGCAATATGCAAGTCGTAGTCCTCCACAAAGGCGATACGACCACCGAACTTGGGATCGCGCACGTAGTTGTACACTTGCTGCAGAAGCAGCTTGCCTGGATCATCGGCAGGGTGAGCCTTCCCAGCGAAGATAAATTGAACTGGATGATACTGATCGTGGACCAACTCCAAGAGGCGCTCAATGTCCTGGAAGATCAAGTTGGCCCGCTTGTACGTCGCGAACCGGCGGGCGAATCCGATCACCAGAGCGTCGGGGTCAAGGAAGATGCCCGACGCCAACAACTGTTCCGGCGGCATCGAACGTGCGATCCAATCATCTCGAGCACGCTCACGGATGGTCGAGAACATCTTGCGCTTGAGGTACACATGCGCCTGCCACAGGTCCTCATCAGGGATCTCCTCGACCCGGGCCCAAAGAAGAGGATCATCTTGGCGCTGGATCCAATCAGGACTGATATATTTGCGGTACAGCCGATGCATGGCTTCCCCCGTCCACGAAGACAAGTGGACGCCATTAGTCACGTGCCCAATAGGTACGGCCTCCACGGGCCGATCCGGCCAGAGTGCATGCCACATCTGACGGCTGACCTCTCCATGGAGCGCACTCACACCATTGGCGCGTCCCGAGAGACGCAGAGCAAGCCTGGTCATGTTGAAAGCGGGACCAAAGCCCATGTCATAGCTGCCCAACGAGAGGAATTCCTCACGGCTCAGGCCAAGCTGGGGCCAGAAATCGTGGAAATACTTCTCGACCAGCCCAAAGTCAAAGACATCATGCCCTGCTGGCACGGGGGTATGCGTCGTAAACACGGTGCCGGCCCGGACTCTTTCACACGCTTCTTCAAAGGAAAGCCCCTGGGATACATATTCCCTTGCTCGTTCCAACACCATGAACGCCGAATGACCCTCATTCAAATGCCACACCTTTGGCTCGATCCCCAGCGCCCGCAACACACGGACGCCGCCAATGCCCAGCAGGATCTCCTGCTGAATCCTCATCTCGCGATCCCCACCGTAGAGACGCGCCGTCAACTGGCGGTCCCAGGGTGCATTCTCCTCAACCCCGGCGTCGATCAGATAGAGCCGCGCGCGCCCCACCAAAACCTCCCACAGGCGCAGGTGAATCTCGCGGTCACCGACTTTCACCACGATCGTACCACAGCCATCATCCTCAACCGTGATTGGCCGGAGTGCCACCTGCTCCGGGTCAAGAGGCGGGTAGATCGCTTCCTGCCAGCCGCTATGATCCAGGCGTTGACGGAAATATCCCTGTTCATAGAGAAACCCCACGGCGACGAAGGGCAGGCCCAAATCACTGGCCTCCTTGGTGTGATCTCCTGACAGAACTCCCAGGCCCCCAGAATAGATCGGCAAGGAACTATGGAGGCCGAACTCCGCTGAAAGGTAGGCAATGGGGTGTTCGCAGAGCTTCGGATAGACGCGCCGATACCATAGATGTCCATCTTTGGTATCCCGATCCATCTCCATCAGGACCGCATCGTAATCCCTCAAGAAAACGGGGTCCTTGGCCAGTTGATCCAGGCGCTCCTGCGGGGTCTCTTTCAAGATCCTGACAGGATTGTGCCGAGTCGTGGTCCACAGCGTGCGGTCTAGCTGCTTAAACAGGTCGCGGGCTGGACGGTGCCAGGCCCACCAAAAATTGTAGGCGAGCTCCTCCAGCCGGGCCAGACGCGGCGGCAGCTTCCTTGAGATCACGGTCTGTCCTCCATTCTCCATCATTTACTTCCTCCAGCCGGCAACTCGCCGGTTATCTCGATCGTATATCATCGCCAGGATGCGCTCTTACCTCGAAGCCATTCTATCAAGGAGCCAACAACAACACGGCCAAAGTCATCAACATCCCCACACCCACAAATTCGAAGATCACGCGACGGTTCAAGCGTTCCAGCAGATGCTGATAACTTATACCAACCCATACATAGACAACAATCGAAAGCAAAGCGGCTACGCCCCATGGGGAAAGCCGTGAGTAGGCAAGCATCCAGACGAACTCCGCTTCCAGCAACGCCGCAGCGCCGCTGTACAACATGACACGCTTCAAAGACGCTCCAGTCACACTCAATAGCTCTGCGATCCACAGGCCAGACAGGAGCGCAACCGCAGGAGCCGTAATCAACGCTCTCCCTTGTTGCTCCAGGATCACACTTAAGAGCACGAACCCTGCCACATAATCCACAACATTGAGCACAGCGCGAGCGAAGGTATACCCACGGGCCTCGACAGCGACACTCTGGTAGCTCAGGTAAACCAACCCGCCCACCACGATACCCGCCGCGATAAACGCCAGGAGCCACAGCGCCCAGGTGCTGGCCTGCGTCAAAAGCACAGAGGCAACCAACGAGCCCATCGTTGGCGTGATCAGCGAGAAGACAAGCGGGCGGACTCTTTGCGAAGCAAGCGGATGTTCCTGCACAATGGCCAACGTGCCCGTGAAGATCAAGCCGGCCACGAGCAGCATCAACAGGGCCTGCCCGCCCACCCTGAGTCCCAATGGGGAACCGAAGACCTGAAAGACTCCCCAACTGAGGGCCGGAAGCTCCACGATCCTAAATAGAGCAACGCTCAAGAGCATCACAGCCAGGAGCACACTGAGCTTCCCCTGGGTGGGCTGCTGCGTCCGAGCGATTTCTCCCTTGGGCATCGTATTCATTGCTAATGAGCCATGGTATGCCATCAACCTGGAGCAGACAGAAGACGAGAGCCCCGCTACATCAGATCCCTTGTCAATATGTCAAGGAACTCTTCGTTGCTCTTGGTCTTCCGCATTTGCTGCAAGAGCGCCTCATGTGCTGCTGTGATATCGTATCCAGGTGTCGTAGCGGTCCCACTCATCATCTGCGACATCATACGGCGCATGAGCCAGACCTTCCGCAGGGTCTCCCGGTCCAGCAACAACTCCTCGCGGCGGGTGCCTGAGCGGATGATGTCGAAGGCGGGGAAGACCCTGCGTTCCTCGAGTTTCCGGTTCAGGTGAAGCTCCATGTTGCCCGTCCCCTTGAACTCCTCATAGATCATGTCATCCATGCGGCTGCCCGTGTCAATCAGGCAGGTGGCCAGAATGGTCAGGCTGCCCCCTTCCTCGATGTTTCGAGCCGCCCCGAAGAATCGCTTCGGTGGATAGAGCGCTGCGGGGTCGAGGCCACCTGAGAGTGTGCGGCCGCTGGGCTGCACCACCAGGTTGTAGGCCCGGGTCAGGCGCGTGAGGCTATCGAGCAGGATGACCACATCGCGTCCCACCTCGACCAGGCGTTTGGCCCGATGAAGTGCCATCTCCGCAACCCGCGTCTGGTGTTCGACCTCTTCGTCGAAAGTGGAGCTGATGACCTCCGCATCGACCGAACGATCCATGTCGGTCACTTCCTCAGGTCGCTCACCGATAAGCACCACCATCAGGTGAACATCCGGGTGATTGGCAGAGATGCCATTGGCCACTTTCTTGAGCACTGTGGTCTTACCCGCCTTGGGCGGTGAAACGATCAAACCGCGCTGACCGAACCCAACAGGTGCCACCAATTCCAGCAGCCGCTGGGTCAGCATCCGCGGCCCGGTGACCAGATTGAACCGACGATTGGGGAAAATCGGCGTCAGACGCTCAAAGTGCGGACGATGTTTGGCAAGCTCGGGATCCATGCCGTTGACGGCCTCGATCCGCAGCAAGCTGCGATACTTCTCTGAGTCCTTGGGAAGGCGAACCTGTCCCACGACCATATCGCCCGTACGCAGACCGAAGCGTCGGATCTGGCTTTGAGAGACGTAGACATCATCTGGGCCTGGAACGTAACGAGACGACCGCAGGAATCCAATTCCCTCATTGGTGATCTCGAGGATGCCGCCGCCAAAGATAAAGCCCTCTCGTTCGGCCTTGGCTTTCAGCAAGAGCAGGATCAGATCATCCTTCTTGAGGCCACTGTACCCGCTGACCCGGTACTCACGCGCCAGCTCACGCAGCTCTTGAAGGCGCATACGCTCCAAATCGGCCATGTCCATCCTGCGGAGGACGTCAGACGACTCTTTGGCGCGTTTCTGGTGACGGCGTGATCCAGGCTGAGGCTCAGACTTCGCCTCTTTCTCAGAGGGAGCCGTTCTTTTTGCGACGTCAGCCTCTGTAGACACACTCACAGTATCACCCGCGGGCTTCACGGATCCGCTGTCTACCCCATTATCAGACACTTGTTCTTCTCCCTGCACGTTCTTTCCTCCTAAACCATGCCTGCCCGTCCAGTAGCGGGCAACAAACTAGCGTTACGATTGAAAAATGTAAGACTAAACGATTAGACCAACGAACAAACTGGCCAGAACCCCGGCCCACAGCAGGCTGTCCAAACGATCGAATATACCCCCGTGGCCAGGGATCAAAGCACCGGTGTCCTTTACACCCACTTCCCGCTTGATCATAGAAACCAGGAAGTCTCCTCCAGGGCAGAGCAGGCTCACCAGAAACCCCAGGCCCAATCCTGGTGCGAGCGCCAGGGAGGGCACATGCACCAAACTGGCCCCCAATGCCCCCAGCCCCCCTCCCAAGAGGGTTCCTGCAAGCACCTGAGCCAGGTATCCCTCCCAGCTCTTGCCAGGGCTGATCCGAGGGGCTATCTTGTGACGACCCCATCGGCGACCCACAAAGTAAGCAGCAGAGTCCCCCACCCACACGATGAGACAGGTCAGGAATGTCCACCACAGCCCATCGGGCCCCCGCCTCAGGTGGATCAACGCCCGTCCCCCCAACCCAAGGTAGGAGCTCCCTGCCAACATCAGAGCCCAATGCTCAACCGGCAAGGAACCTTTGCCACCTCGTTGGCTGCGCACCAGGGCGGGAAAGGCACCGACCACCACAAACAATACCATCGGCACCCACGGGTCTCCAACGGGCCATAGCTCCCCGATCTCCCAGGCTACTATGAGCGCCACCACCAGCCACGTGTGAAGTTCATACCGCCGACGTGCCATCATTCGTACGTACTCGTACCCGGCAAGAGCCGTAGCGAGCCCGATTAGAGCTTCGTAGGGCCATCCTCCGAGGTAGAGGAACGCGAACACGACGGGGAGCAGGACAACAGCACTGATGACCCTAGTCTTGAGCAATGGCGGCAACTCCTACGCGGGGTGCATACCCATTCACATCATACCCTGATCATTAAGCGGGCCATACCCACTGACAACAGGCAACCATCGCTGGAAACCCAACACCCGATAGGACCGACCTTGGTCGACACTGATGACGACCCAACTCCCGAGACAATGACAGACCAAAGACATCCCACACAACGCAAAGGCACACGCCCGAAGATGCCCCGTCAATAGCCCTATCAGGCGACACCACTCCTGGAGGTGGTACGTAGCAACACCAGATCAAGAGAGGAATGGTTTTCCATGTGAACTCACAGAGGAATATACGCAGGCCAGGCAGTCGAACACCTACATCAAGAGCGGTCACCAACCCGCGTCAGCCCACCAAATCTCCGATCCCTTTGGCTATAGGCCTGCAACGCCCGGTAGAACTCTGCCTCATCAAAATCTGGCCAATAAACTGGCGTAATATAGTACTCCGCATACGCGGCCTGCCAAAGCATGAAATTGCTGATCCGAAACTCACCGCTCGTTCGAATCACCAGATCAACGTCAGGCAAGCCTGCCGTATAGAGATGAGCGCTGATGACGTCCTCAGTTATCTCCGCGGACGGAATGTGCTCCTCAATGATCCTCCGGACCGCCCTCGCAATTTCCTGGCGTCCCCCATAATTGAAAGCAAGATTCATGATCAACCGATCGTTGTTGCGCGTCAGCTCTACAGCGGCCTGGATCTTCGCCTTGAGGGTATCTGGAAGGGGTGCTGGATCCCCAATGTGCCTCAATTGTACACCACTTTTGTGCAGTTCGTCAACCTCTTTGTCCAGCCCCTCGGAAAGCAACTGAAGCAATCCCTGTATCTCTTCCTCTGGACGAGACCAATTCTCGGTCGAGAAAGCGTAAAATGTCAGGATAGGTACACCGAACTCTAGAGCAGCACGCACGACACGACGCAGGTTCTCGACGCCTGCGCGATGCCCGGCGAGGCGTGGCAGGCCACGCGCCTGCGCCCACCGACCATTGCCGTCCATGATGACCCCAACATGGGTGGGCATATTGGGCAACGGAGGATACTCGCTTAGACTTCGCTCTGCCATTGATATAGCTGCACCTGGTCCCCGGAATTCTGAAGGCACGACATGAAGCTGGGAGAGATTCTACACCACAGTGAATGGTGCACCACCGATGGAAGTAAGAGATCACATAACAAACAGACCGCGTCCCCAAGATGCCACGTCTTCCATCCCCCCATGGCATCAGACAAGAGGAAAGCGCCGGCCTCTACCTATATCTGCATGATATCCTGTTCTTTTAGTTTGCCAATCTCTTCGACCTTAGCCACGTGCTTATCCGTCAGTTCCTGCAACTGATCCTGACCACGCTTAAGATCATCCTCTGAGATCAGCGACTCACTCTCGTACTCCCGCATATCGGCAAGCACGTCCCGACGGATGTTACGCAGTGCCACTTTGCTCTCCTCAACCCGCCGGCGCACAAGCTTGACCATCTCCCGGCGTCTCTCCTCCGTCAGACGGGGGATAGGGATGCGGATAATTCGCCCATCGTTACTGGGGTTCAGCCCCAGATCGGCTTGCAAAATGGCTCGCTGGATATCACCAAGCGAGGAGGGGTCGTAAGGACGCACGACCAGGAGGTTTGGCTCAGGTGCGGAGATCACAGCCAACTGATTGAGGGGGGTAGGCGTCCCGTAGTACTCTACCATAACCCGTTCAACCAACGCTGGGGACGCACGGCCCGTGCGCACTCCTCTGAGATCAACCTCGAGCGCTTGCACAGTCTTGTCCATTCGGGTCTCGGCGTCTTTCATCAGGTCCTTGATCATCTCAACCTCCTTCGACAAAACAGTGCACAACAACGGCAGGCGCGACCCTCAGTCGCCGATCAGTGTACCCACCGATTCACCCCGCACAAGCCGTTCAAGGCTGTCCTTGTCCCACAGATTTAGCACCACGATCGGCACGTGGTTGTCCATGCAGAGCGTGATAGCGGTCGAGTCCATCACCTGGACGCCCAGGTTCAGCGCCTCCAGATAGGTCATCCGGTCAAACCGCCTGGCATCAGCATGCTTTTGTGGATCCTTATCGTACACACCATCCACTTTGGTCGCCTTGACCAGTAGATCCGCGTTGATCTCAGCGGCCCGCAGGGCGGCCGCTGTATCTGTCGTAAAGTAAGGGCTTCCCGTCCCAGCGCCAAAGACCACCACGCGGCCTTTCTCCAGATGCCGAATCGCCCGCAGACGGATGTAAGGCTCCGCAATCGCTCGCATTTCGATGGCCGTCTGCACTCGAGTGATCACACCGAGGCGTTCCAACGCATCGGCCAGCGCCAATGCATTCATCACTGTTGCCAACATGCCAATCTGATCGGCACGGGCGCGGTCCATGCCATGGGCCATACCATCCGCACCACGCCACAGGTTGCCGGCCCCCATGACCACCCCCACCTCGATCTCCTGGGCGTGCACCGCGGCAATCCTGGCTGCCACGTCCTCGGCACGCTCGGGACTGATGCCAAATCCCCCGGGGTTCGAGAGAGACTCACCGCCAACCTTAATGATGATACGCTTGTACGAAGGCTGCACAGTCGGAACCTTTCCAGGGAGAAAAAGCCTGGAGGATTACTCCCCCAGGCTCTCACCCAACTGATAGCGAGTGAATCGTCGGATGACGATGTTCTCGCCAGTCTTGGCGATCATCTGCTTCAACAGTTCCTCCACCGTCAGCGAGTCATCCCGGATAAAATCCTGCTCCAGCAGACAGGCCTGCTTGAAGAACTTCTCCAGCCGCCCTTCGACGATGCGATCCACAACACGCTCCGGCTTGCCCTCTTCCAGTGCCTGAGCACGATAAATCTCCTTCTCACGGGCCACAACGTCCTCGGGGACATCATCCCGAGTCAGATAGAGTGGAGACATCGCCGCAATCTGCATCGCCACATCGTTCACGAAGGTCTTGAACTCCTCCGTTCGGGCCACAAAATCGGTCTCGCAGTTCACCTCGACGAGGACACCAATCCGTCCGCCGCCATGCACGTAAGCGTGGATCAGCCCTTCCTGGGCCTCTCGGTCCATACGTTTAGCTGCCTGGGCCAGTCCCTTCTCCCGCAGGTAGTCCACGGCCTTCTCGAAATCACCGCCGGTGGCCTCGAGCGCTTTCTTACAATCCAGAATACCGGCCGAGGTAGCCTCTCGCAGCTCTTTTACCTTCGCTGCCGTGATCGTCATTCACTCTCCTCCAACAATTCATCATCTAGATGTTCATCGACCTCAAGGGGTTCTTCCTCGAGATCCTCCTCTTCTTCGAGATCAAGATCCTCAAGGAGCTCCACATCTTCCTCGAGATCGTCGCTCACCAGCAGGACTTCCTCACTTTCCTCTTCGTCTGCAAACTGGATCTGTCGCAGACGGGCGAGCGTCTCCGCACTCAGATATTTCTCACTCTGCTCAAAGATCTCCTCTTCCTCTGGCATGACCTCCTTGCGCAAGGCCAGCCCCTCCAGGACCGCGTCCGCAATCTTGGACGTCAGCAGGCGGATAGCCCGAATGGCGTCATCGTTGGCGGGGATCACGTAATCGATTAAGTCTGGGTCGCAGTTAGTGTCCACGATGGCCACAATCGGGATCCCCAATCGATCAGCCTCTTTCACGGCTGTCTCTTCGTTCTTGACATCAACCACGTAGAGCGCGCCAGGAAGCCCCTGCATCTCCTTGATGCCGCCCAACCGACCATTGAGCTTCTCAATCTCGCGCTCCCGCATCAGAGCCTCGCGCTTCGTCAGCCGATCAAACTCCCCAGCGGCCTTCCTAGCCTCCAGGTCCTTCAAATACTCGATCCGCTCGCGGATCGTCTGCCAGTTGGTCAGCGTGCCGCCCAGCCAGCGCTGATTGACATAGGGCATTGAGCAGCGTGTTGCCTCCAGGCGGATCGTCTCCTGTGCCTGCCGCTTGGTCCCTACAAAGAGAACTTGCTTTCCCTCCGCCACGACGTCGCGCACGAAAGCGTAAGCCCTCTCCAACGCCCTGACGGTCTGCTGCAGGTCGATAATGTGGACACCGTTACGCTCTGTGTAGATATAACGGGCCATCTTGGGGTTCCAGCGCCGCGTGCGGTGTCCAAAGTGGACCCCGGTCTCCAATAACTGCTTCATCGTCACAATAGCCATCGAGTAGAAAACCTCCTTGATTTGTTATAACCTCCGCGGTGTTCTCCCTGCGCGCGGACCGACACAAACGCCGGCAACCCCGCACACAGTCCCACCACGTGCGTATTGATCCTGACGGATCCAAGTGGGCATTCTACCACGGAAGCCCTCCATGACAACCACACGTGCGCCCGGAGCAACTCACTGCTGGAGTGGGCGAACTGGTACACGTTCTGGCGGGCTTCCAGGAGTCTGGTAAGATGGAGGAAACCCATCAGGAGTTGGGAGTTGAGGCCTTGAACGTGCAACCTGATCCTGTCCGATTCGACTGGCTATGGGGCTACTTTATCCCCCTTGGATTCTTCCTGGTCATCTGGGGTGGGCTGTCGCCCCGCAAGGCCCGACGTGTCACCCCTGTTGCCGCGCTGGCGCTGGCCCTTTCCACATTGGCCTATTGGAGTGTTGGATTTGCCCTACACCTGGGAGGAGCTTATGCGGTGACGGGGAACCAGGCATTGGAGGGGCTTCAGGCGCTCCTGTTGATGGTCCCTGAGGACCCCAATTGGGGCGTCGCCGGGCTAACAGGGCTCTTTCTTGCCGGCCAGGAATTTGGTCCAGAGGTCTACACCCTGTTCCTGACCTATCTCCCGCTGGTCACCACAGCCGTCATTCTAACCTCCCTCGCCCTGGCGAACCTCAGACGCTGGGTCATGCTCATGGCCAGCTTGCTGATGGGCGCTATCGTCTTCCCTGTCGCCGCCTGCTGGAGTTGGGGCGGTGGCTGGCTGGCCCACCTGGGTGACTCTATGGCATTGGGGTATGGATTCGTGGATTTTGGTGGGAGCGCCCTCGTCCTGTGGCTACCAGGTATCTTCGTGCTGGCCCTCTGGCTCCTGCAAGGCAGGGATCGGGCCACGCAGCCCCCAGAACCGCCCTCGACCTATGCCCCCCTGTTGGCCAACCTGGGAGCCATCCTGGTGGGGATCGGCTGGCTGGGGTGGGAGCTCTCCCAACCGTTCCACATGCTCCCCGCTACGTTGGACTGGCACCGGGTGGCGCTCAACACCCTGTTGGGCATGGCAGGGGCAACCCTCGCCGCGCAGCTTTACGCTTGGCTGGCAACCGGACATCCAGAATCCTTGCTGGCCTCACAGGGACAAATCGCGGGCTGGGGCGCTGTCCTGGCAAGTGCCCCCTTCGTGCCGGGTTGGGCGGCATTGGCCCTCGGCACGTTGGCCGGGTTCGCCTTCCCCCTCGTCCGCTACGCCATCGAAGCCTGGCTTCACCTGCGCGACACGGCAGGGACCATAGCCCTGGCCCTCACCAGCGGCCCCCTGGGGCTGCTGGGTGTGGCGCTTTTCGCCGATGGACAGGCGGGACAGGGATGGAACGGCTATCCCGCATCCTCTCCCCTTCCTGGCGTTGCCGGGCTCTTCGTGAGCGGCGACACAGCGCAGCTCTCGGCGCAGGCCATCGGCCTGTTAGCCTTCACACTGTGGGCCGCTTTCTGGGGGTTGCTTCTGGGAGCCGCATCCCGCCTGTCAACCCATAACCCTACCACCATGCAGCATACCCCAGCCACAGCCGCAGCGGCCCAACCGCCCCACGAGCGCACAGAGACCGTCGCCGAAGAGGGGCCACTGGACGAGACATCATCTGTTGCCCCATCAGCACAAGGGCCTGAGCAGATCCTCGCATCACAGGCCTCGTCTCCATCGACAGAACAGCGGGGGAAGATAACTTTATGAGGGTCATCGCAGGCAAAGCCAAGGGGCGGCAGCTCTATTCCGTACCTGGACCGGGCACCCGTCCCATGACCAACCGAGCCAAAGCGGCGCTCTTCAGTATCCTGGGGACCGACATCCGTGGCGCACGCTTCCTGGACCTCTTCGCCGGGACCGGGCAGGTAGGCATCGAAGCATTAAGCCGCGGAGCGGCTCAGGCAACCTTCGTCGAGCTCGACGTGGCAGCCCTGCGCACCATCCAGAAAAACCTCCGCCTCACAAAACTGGAGGAGCATGCCCAAATCGTGAGGGCCGATGTCTTCAAGTACCTGCAGAATTCGACGCCGCCCGAACCTTACGACTACGTTTTCCTTGCCCCACCACAATACCGTGGCTGGTGGCATCGCACCTTGCACTTGCTTGACCAACACCTGGCGTGGCTGGCAGAGGATGGATGGGTGATTGTGCAGATCAACCCAACCGAGTACCAGCCGGTCGAACTGGAGACGCTGATCCTCTTCGATCAGCGCACATACGGAAGCGTGATGCTCTGCTTCTACGGCATCCCCCAAGAGCCCTGAACCTGCCCCTGCATGCCCCACTCAAAGCCGGCCAGATCCCACGTCCTGTGACGTGCAGTGCTCTAGACGGCTTCCATCTCGGGGAGGCGCAAAGCGCGTTCCGCCCACCCCAACAGCCGGTTCGTCGTGAATGTCAACAGGAAGTAGAGTACCCCTGTGGTGAAGAAGATCAGGAAGGGCTCGTGGAGCGTACCGTTGACCTGCTGAGCGCGTCGCATAAGCTCAGCCAGGCCCACGGCATAGACCAGTGAGGAATCCTTGACAGTGACGGCCGCCTCATTGGACCACCCAGGAATAGCATTCCGCAGCGCTTGAGGTAGGATGATGTAGAGGATGGCCTGGCGACGCGTCATCCCCAGGGCACGAGCTGCCATCATCTGGCCTTGACCCACCCCTTGAATGGCACCCCGGAAGATCTCAGCCTGATAGGCGCTGCTGCACACTCCCAACGCGGCACACCCCGCCAGGAAGGGTGGTAGATCAATCGCGGCGGCCAGCACATAGTAGACTAGAAAGAGGACAACGAGCGAGGGGATCCCACGCAGCACCACCACGTAGAACATGCCCAAGAAACGCCCTACCCTACCTCCATAAACACGCAGCAGAGCGATGGGTGCTCCAACGATGAAACCCACCGCCAGCGCGACCAGGGTGATCAGCACCGTATAGCCGATCCCCCCCAGGATGTAGGGCAGGGCGTTCAGGAAAGCTTCAGACATCGCGGTCTATTTTACTCACCGCCCCCGAGATATTTCAGCGCCAGGTTTTCGATGAAGCCCTCAGCCTCGAGCTCATCGATGATCTTGTTGAACTGATCACGCAGCTCGGTGTTACCTTCTTTCACCGCAATGGCCATGTGCTCAGCAGCGAACTCCGTCTTCAATACCATCTCAATGCCGCCCTGGTCGATGAAGGCCTGGGCCGCATAGTAGTCCATAGCTACGACGTCAATACGACCGCTCTTCAGGTCAAGGATAGCCTGCTCGGCCCGCTCATACCGATGGATCTCGGCATCGAGGTTCTCATCCACCCATTGCTCCTGGATCGTCCCGCTCTGGACACCCACACGCAGGCCCGCCATATCTTCCTTTTTAGCGATCGTGATCCCCGAACCCTCAGCGACAATGACGGCATCAGCACCAACAAAATAGGGCTTGGTAAAGTCAACTTGCTCCTCACGCTCAGGCGTGGCACTCATCGCGGCAATGATGGCATCAATCTTTCCGCTCTGCAGCGCCCCGATCAGACCATCGAAGGCGATGTCCTGCCACTCGATCTCCACCCCCATCCGCTTACCGATCTCCTCCATCAGCTCGATGTCGAACCCCGCGTAGTTTCCGTTCTCATCCACATACTCGAAGGGTTCATAATCAGCCGAAGTACCCACGACAAGCTTCTTGGGCTTCGATTGACATCCGACCACTCCCAGAACCGCCAGGATCATCAACAGACTCAATGGAACCAGCAACCAGCGCTTCACCGCATAATCCTCCCCTTACTTGTTCTGATAAAAGACTCAATATGCCTATTATAAGGAAAAGACCACGATCCGTCAAAACCCCCCTTCCAACTACGGTCCACCGAAGGGTGAGAGCGTGGGAAGATCCCGACAGTACCGGACCGCATAGCCCGTTCACCAGGTCGTCCTCGATCCACCACTGCATTGACGTGCCTCGGCCTCGGATTTATCCTGCGGTTGCGGCGTCCGACGAACCGAGTGAAAGACGGGAATGTCCCGGCAAAAGAACGACGAGGCCACCATGAAAGGAGATCGAATGTTAGATTCACAGGAGAGCAGACGACCGACCGGCATCACGTTCCAGTTGGATACGTTGTTCCGGTCACCGGGACACGGCGACAATTGGTGCATGACCTGGGCAGCGGATAACTCCGTGATCACCTCAATGTGCGATGGCGACTGGCTCCAGACCAAGGCTGGCGGCTACCACAACCATCTCTACCGTATCCTGGGCGGCCCCGTCGGCTTTTCCAGGGAGGATCTACCGGGCTATCCGGATTTCTCCGGCGACGAGGGAAGCTGGTTCGGATACGGGATCGTATCGGTGGAGGGAGTCCTGTACTCCGCGGTGTCCAGGACTCCCGCGGCGGGATGGAGCGGCCCATTCCGCGGCGTGAAGCTCTTGCGATCCGACGACAATGGGCGGGCGTGGTATCGGGTGGATCGCAACGGCGGCCTGCGAGAACTCGCCCCGCACGACCCTGCCAGAAACCACGTCTCCACAGCGGAGATGTTCTTCCTTGAGGAGTCTGGCATCCCCCACAGACGGAAGGTTGCCTATCCGTTCTCCTACTTCGACTTCGTCCAGTGCGGCAGAGACAACAGTGCGGCGAAGGATGACTTCCTCTACATCTACTCGCCGGAGGGTGCCCATGCTCATCTCCTGATGCTGGCTCGCGTCCCCAAGGACCGTCTGGGGATCCGCAGCGCCTGGGAATACTTCACAGGGTACGAGCATGGAGAGGCTCGTTGGTCATCAGACATTCAAGCGCGACGTCCAGTCTACGAGTTCCCGGAGAAGAGTCAGAAGGGACACTACTTCGGATGGTACTCCTGGCTGCCCTCCGTGGTCTGGAATCCAGGGTTGAACCTGTACATCATGGTCAACGGGGGGACGTATGCCGGGCACGGCATGACTGATACTGACGAAGACTACTACGACCGTTGGATGCACACCGAGACGGGCAGCCTGGGATTCTGGTACGCCGAGCACCCATATGGCCCGTGGCACGAGTTCTTCTACACCGACTATTGGCTCGTGGACAGCCCTGAGAACCGAACCTACCAGCCGAAGCTCTCTCCGAAGTGGATCAGCGAATCAGGCCAAGAGATGGTCCTGATCTGGTCCAACGCCATGAAGAACGAACTGGGGCAGTCACACACCACAAACTACACATGGAATCAGATGAGCGTGACGCTGAAACTGGCGTAGGGTCGTAACGGTAGATCGTGGGCCAGCGCCCTCACGCGGCGGGGGCATGTATCACCAACGGCAGGGCGATAGGATGA
>CAZHBB010000053.1:0-19175 GCA_964530185.1 uncultured Anaerolineales bacterium | reverse complement strand
GTGGAGAGAGGACTATGAGGAAAGCGCTGCTTATTGCGGCTGTATTGGCTATCTTGGTGGCCTCAGTAACCGGGGCGTTTGCAGGTGGTGTGGTGGTGGGACGCGCCACCGCGCCGAAAGCCGTTCCTACCGCAGCGGTCACCGAGGAGCCGGGTACCCCTGCGACCTCGACTCCTGGGCAGACATCGACGCCCACGGTTCCCGCAACCCCTGAGACAGGCGGCGCGGGAGAGGCAGAGGCTGCATTTGACTATGACCTGTTGCGGTTGGTGCTGCAACTGCTCGATCAGCAGTACTACGGCGAGCTACCTGAGGGGAAAGAGTTAACCTATGGTGCCATACGCGGGATGCTCCAGGCGTTGGGGGATCCGTACACATCATTCATCGAGCCGCGCATCGCTGCTATCCTAAATGAGGATGCCAGTGGTGAGTTCGAGGGCATTGGCGCCATGGTGCGCATGCGGGAGGATGGATATCTGGAGATCACGAGTCTGATTCCGGGTCAGCCTGCTGAGCGAGCCGGGGTGCAGCCTGGCGACATCATTGTGGCCGTAGGCGATCAGTCGATTGTAGGATTGGGCCTGTACGAGGCTATCAGCTACATCCGGGGCCCCGCGGGAACGAAGGCGGAGTTGGAGATCATCCGGTCAGGGGAGCCCGAACCGCTTCACATAACGGTGGTCCGCGCACGCATTGAGGTCCCGGTTGTGGAGTACCGAATGCTGGACGAGGGCGTCGCCTACATCAGATTGACGGAGTTTGATGCCAATGCGGCGGCCAGAGTGGAGGATGCCCTGGAGGAACTGCTGGCCCAAAATCCTGCGGGGCTGGTGTTTGACCTCCGCGACAACCCTGGCGGCTGGTTGGGGCAGGCAATTGAGGTCGCTGATCTGTTCTTAGATGAGGGGTTGGTGGTGACCCAGCGTGACAGCTCCGGTACAGTGAAACAGTTCAGGTCGGAGAGTGGAGATATCGGTGAGGAGATCCCCCTTGTTGTGCTTGTGAACGGGGGCAGCGCCAGCGCGTCGGAGATCGTAGCCGGAGCGATCCAGGATCGCCAACGAGGATTGCTGATAGGCACAAAGACATTGGGTAAGGGGTCGGTCCAACTGCCCAATGAGCTACCCGATGGGTCACAACTTCGCATTACCATCGCTCGTTGGTTCACGCCAAACGAGCAGCCGCTTCATGGCAAGGGACTGACCCCCGACGTTGAGGTCCCCTACCCCACGGACACGCCTGTCGGCGAGGACCCCCAATTGGATCGTGCTATCGAGGTACTCCTGCAACATGAATAAGTCCGGTGACGGCGGCATCAAGGTCGTAGCGACCAACCGCAAGGCGCGCTTCGAGTACCAGATCCTTGATACCTATGAAGCTGGGATTGTCCTGACTGGCACAGAGATCAAGTCGGTGCGTGCGGGCGCGGTGAGCCTGTCGGAGGGGTATGTGGTCTTTCGCAACCATGAGGCATGGCTCGTGAATGTGCATATTGCGGTGTACGAGCAAGCTGGCCACTGGACCCATGACCCCAGGCGCCCACGAAAGCTCCTGTTGCACCGTCGTGAGATTACGCGTCTCGAGCAACAGGTTCAATTGCCCGGATACACGGTTGTGCCCCTGCGCATGTATCTGAAAGGGCCTTATGCAAAGGTCGAGATCGCCCTGGTCAAAGGCAAACGACAGTACGACAAGCGCGAGGCGATTGCCAGACGTGAGGCTACCCGACGCATCCAACGCGAACTCAAGGAATATCGTGACCGGAGACGGTAATCAGTGAAATCAGTAAGCTGGTAAACAGGCAAATTGGTTTGACACAAGTCCGGCCTGGGCTATAATGTTTCACCATTGAATGGGAGTTTTCCAGAGTTACATGCATGAAGGAGTCGAGAATCGAATGTCGGAACAGACACTGCAGCAGCCCACCTCCATAGAGGAGCTCCAACCGAAGATGCACCTTGAGGGTACTGTCACGAGGACAGAGCTCTACGGTGCATTTGTCGATATCGGTGTGGGGCGAGATGGCCTGGTCCATATCTCTCGCATGGCCCCCCGCCGTGTGCGTAAAGTGAGCGATGTGGTCAAGGTCGGCGACAAAGTGTCGGTCTGGGTCCAAAGTGTCGACCCGGAGACTGGCCGTATCGCACTCACCATGGTGAAGCCCCCGAAGGTGGAATGGCGAGAGTTGGAGACTGGGCGCGTGTTCGAGGGCAAAGTCGTGCGGCTTGAGCCCTACGGTGCCTTTGTGGACATTGGCGCTGAGAGGCCGGGGCTGTTGCACGTACGGCAGATGGGCGCATATGTTCGCCGGCCAGAGGAAGTGGTGCGGATCGGGCAGACGATTGAGGTCGAGGTACGGAGCGTGGACCGACGTCGTCGACAGATCGATCTGGCGCTGCACACCGAAGACCAAGCGGACGTGGCGGCCGTGAGCGAAGAGGAAGAGGAACCCTCTCTCTCCCCCATGGAGATCGCGTTCATGCAGGCGCAGGCTCAGGCGCAGATGGAGCGTCGACGTCCGGCCCGAGGTGACCGAAGCCGTCGTCGTCGCGCTCGCGATGATGATGATCTGGAGGAGATCTATCGCCGCACCTTGGGGCGGTAGCGATTTCCTTCCTGTAACCCTGTTGCGCAAGAGTCCCCCGGGGCAGAGTCTCGTATCTGCCCTGGGGTCATTCGTGTACACGCATCTCTCAACCCTGGGTTTGCCTTCTCGCTGACATATTTCCCGTGGGCTAAGGTGCTTCTTTGAGGATGGCCTCGATAGCGGTCACGATCTGATCTGGTCGATTGCCCACGATCTGAGTGTCATTGACAAAGAACGTGGGGGTCCCCTGGACGTCGCGGTTGTCCACCAGGACCATCTCTTCAACCGCCGCAGCGTAGCGTTGGCTCTCCTGACATGTCTGAAACGCCTCGATGTCGATCCCAGCGATCTCTGCTGCACGCCGTATGTCGCTCGAGCCGAGCTCTATGGATTGATACATGGCATGCTCAAAGGCAAAATAGCGTCCCTGTTCAGCGGCGCACATGGCTGCATGAACATAGCCAGCCTGGACGGTCTGGGGAAAGCCGAAGAAGTGTCCTACATATCTCACATCGCCATCGGCGACATAGCGCTTCAGCAGGTCGGGCAGGGACTCCAAGTTGAATGCTCGGCAGTGACCGCAGAAGAAGTCGCTGAAGGTCATCAATACCACGGGAGCATCCTCGGATCCAAGCGAAGGCAGCCACTTGTGTCCGGCGCCCAGGCTCGCCGGATCGGGATACTTGTACTCGGTGATGCCTCCATCGAAGGAGACTCCGCGGACACCCTTGAACTCCTCATAGGGACGGTATCCTTGATCGGATGATCTGGGGATCAAGAGCGGGCGCAGGGCGAACCAGCTCAGGAGCCCCAGCAGGACGATCCCGCTGGTTATCAGTCCCCACTTAAGCCAGCGGTCATCTCTACGCCTGCTCTTTCGCCGGTAACCTGTGGGCCGACGGGGTTTGCGATGACGCGTCATGGATCATTCTCCTGTCTTGATAGATATAGGCTGGCACAGAATTGTATGGTCTGCACGCTGTCCGCACGAGGCTTCACGGACCGGCAAACGCCATCCACTCTCCAGTGAGTAGAGACCCACTGACAACAGATAAGTGCCCGGTGGAGTGCTCTCTGGGATCGTCAGTCGGTGTTTGTCTCCCACGTACCGCCCTGGAGGCCACAAGTTAGTGGGGAAGCCACCGGGGTTAAGGTGATCAGACTGGCTCCAGATGTGACCTTCCGGATATATGAGATGTACGAAAGACTGGTAGGTCGCCGTCACAGGGCGCAGCGCTTCCCAATAGAGCGTCACCTCGATCGTGTCACCGGGGCGAGCGATAGGCGCCCGGACATCAAACCCTGTGAGGACGATCCCGCCCCCGAAATTCGCGTATTGGAGATGGTGAGCGTAGCCCGGGCGATCAGACGGCGAGGCATAGCGAAGCCAATCTACGCGACCCAGGATCAACACGCGCGTTAGCAACGCGCCCATCAACACGATGGCAAGAGCCCCCAATGGGGTTCGGAGACGTCGCAGGTCGCCGGCGAACTCAGAGCTGGCCTGCGTGCTCCGAGTGTGCTGGACGCGCCATCCTTGCATCAGGACTCCTGCCAGAGCCAGGAGACCAAGGCCAGATAGGCCCCACCCCACTCGACGTGCCACCGTGGAACCGAATTTCACGGTGACCTCATGCTCGCCGGCTGGAACAGGGACGGTCACGAATCCCTCTGGATGAGCGATGTGGATGGGTGCGGGCTGACCGTCAATCCACGCCTGCCATCCCGGGAAATGGAACAAAAACAATCGCAGCAGGAAGGGTTCGGGTGACGCGATGTGAAACCGGTTGACCCATGGCTTGTCGGCGATGACAGTCACCTGGGCGGACGCAGGTACAGTAGCACGGTTGACGCGATCCACAGGTGGCGATTCGTAGGATGCTAAGACGGAAGGTTGCGGCCCCGGGATCATCTCCACAGTGGCCGGTACGAAATCGTTCGTCGAGGTTGTGCCACGCCACCGACCGCCCAGCTCGGCCGACACAATTGTCTGGGGGGTGATTGACCCAAATCCGGATTCCCATGCTGGGGGGACGAGACCTGGGGCAGATGGGATAAGCAACATGCAGGCGACCATGGCATACAGCAAAGTTGGCCCATATCGTGATCGCACGCTCTCCAGCAGGTTAGCCAGTGAGGCAACTAACGGCACGCAGAATGCAGCCAAGGGGCCCAAGAAACGCCAGGGGAATTGGAAGTATGCCAGGAAGGGGACAGCTTCCCAAATGGGTCGGCTTGCCGATGTGATCATGAGGAGCATAACTGTTGCCGCAAGGGCATAGTACCCCGTGTTGCGCATGCGCCGATGGATGATGATGCTGATCAACCCGACAAGGCTTGCTCCAATGATCTGTGGGCCGACGGACATCGGCTGCAGCATTCCTGCCGCTCGCACATCAATGCGCCGCATGGGCGAAAGCAGTTCGGCCAGGGCGACAAAGTGGTTGCGGAAGTCATAGTGTCCCTCACCAGCGACGTCTAGCCTGACCGCCTGGCGTTCGGCAAGAAATGGGAGCCAGAAAAAAGCGGTAAGCAACATCAGGACTGTTGCGGCTGCTACAGCCTGATTCAGGTTTTCCCTCCGGTGCTCTGCGAGAAGTCGCCAGAGTGAGAGTGCCCCCACCATTGCCAGGGCCGTCAATCCCGTCAGGTTATGACTCAGCAGCACGCCGCCGGTGGTAGCAACCGCCAGAACGACAGACCACTTGCCACCTTCACGCCATACCAACTCCCAGCTCCATAAGGTTAACGGCAACAAGGCCACTGCGAACGTCTCGGCCAGGTCACCACGGATATGGGGGTTGATTATGAGATTGTATGGGGCCACGGTAAAAGCAAGGGCACTGAGAAGCCCCCCACCCACTTTACCAAATCTTTGCCCCAACAGGAAAGCCCCTCCCGCGCCTAAGATGTGGGCCAGGATGAAACAGAGCTTCACGCCGGTGGCGCTCTGAGCGGGATGCCCCAGGGTCAACCATGTTGCCAGGTGGTAGGTGAGCGGCGCATAATAATTGAAGATTGGATAGCCATAGCCATGGTAAAAGTCAGGGGCCCATCGGGGATAGGGGTTCCCTGCTGTCAGGCTATAGCCAAGCTCAGCGGCCCGGAACACGTGGAGTTCCGCATCCGTCCCCCGCGGTAGGCCCGGGTTCTCTAGAAACGGCCAGGCTGCGAGGAGGCCGATAGTGAGAGCCAACAGAAGGGCCACGGAGCGAAGGAGCCTCATACGATCCCCGTGTATATGGGCTTCACCATGCCGGTTGGTCAATTGCCTGAATGGGGGGCGAATCGGAAACCGTGCCCACGTACGGTCACAATGTAAGTGGTATCGGGGTCTAACTCTGCCAGGCGTTCTCTCAACCGATAGATAAGGGCATCGACCGCTTGGTCTGTCACACCGCCTACAGCGTCGGGCCACACCGTTGTGACGATCTCATCCCGGGTGACAACGCGTCCCTCCGCCGTCACCAACAGGTGTAACAACGTGAACTGAGCCGGCGACAACGGGGGATCCAGAACTTTCCTCCCCAGACAGACCTCTCGGGTCTGCGGATTGATGTGCAGTCGCCCAGGGGGATGATCCATCTGACCCAGCGGCAACGTCGCCTCTCCAGCCACAAACCCCAGATGAAGGATACCGGCAAGGTCGATCTCATCCCCGTCGCGCAGGCGATATGGCTGGTCCCCTATTGCCTCTCCGTTGACAAAGGTTCCATTCTTGCTGCCAAGATCACGGATGACAAACCCACCAGTGGCATCTCGTTCCAACTGGGCATGATAGCGGGAGACCTGACGCTCCGGCAGGACGATATCACAATCCGCTGCGCGACCCAGGGTGATCACGTCGCGGTCCAACGTCCATCGGTTACCCGCCATTGCTCCCTGAAACACAATCAGGACAGGGGTTGCGCCGTTGTTTACCATATCGCTTTCTCTCCTTGGATCTCTTGACATTATACCAGGCCGGCGGTATGATCAAATTTGATGACCAAATTACTTCAGCCTCACACCAGGCTTAAGGACCGATATATCGTCGCCGGCCCAATTGGGCAGGGCGGCATGGGTGCGGTGTATCGGGCGGAGGATACGCTGCTTGCGGGTCGTGTCTGTGCCATCAAGGAGATTGCCCCTAATCCCTCGCTGGACGACGAGACTCTGAGGCAGATCCAAGAGCAGTTCCGGCGAGAGGCTTCAGTGCTTGCGCGGTTGGACCATCCCAATCTTCCGAAGGTCTCCGATTACTTCACCCAGGGTGGCCGGGAGTATCTGGTGATGGACTACGTCCCAGGTCATAGTCTGCGAGAGATCGTGGAGCAGGCCCGTGCCACAGACCGGTTCTTGGAGGAGTCGCTGGTGTTGGACTGGGCGCAACAGTTGTGTAGTGCGTTGATCTACTTGCATTCTCAGGACCCACCGATCTTGCATAGGGATATCAAACCGTCGAACATCAAACTCACGCCATCAGGCCTCATCAAGTTGGTGGATTTCGGGTTGGTGAAGCTTCTCACCAATGATGAATCCCGCACTATCACCGTGGTACAGGGACAGGGGACGGCAGCTTACACTCCACTGGAGCAGTATGGCGGCGACGATGTCCACACTGATATTCGCACTGATGTTTACGCGCTAGCGGCGACGTTGTACCATTTGCTGACTGGTAGGCCGCCTGCGACGGCGCGAGAGCGGTTCCTGCGGCCTGCGTCTCTGGTCTCTCCTCGGAAGATCAACCCCCATATCTCCCCGCATGTGGAGGAGACCATTCTATTGGGGTTGTCTTTGCACCCCGATGATCGTCCACCTGATGTGAGTGCTTTCGCCGCCATGTTGGAACGCGCGGCATTGCCCACCGGTCTGGCCCCTTTGGTCTTCACGGAGAATGAATGGCAGGCGACGTGGACACGCAATGCGCCGCTCTTGCTTACTCTGGCTGTGCTCCTGGTTGTTGCCTGGCTTATAACCCCTTGATGCGTGGGACTCAGCACACCTACTTAGTACCCCCGTCGTGTTGCCCATTGTCGGCGTTTGTCTCTGGGGGCCTACGCATCACCTGCATGAGCCGCCCGCTCGGCGGATACACCTTTTCCGGGAGCTTCCTTGAGAGAGAAATGCTCTCATTGGTGAGAGCCCACATAGCGACGGCAACAACAATGCCTCCGCACGCCATAGTTACGAAGAGCGCGACGATTTCACGGCCTGCCACACCGTAGTATGCGGCTGGTAGCCACCACCGGCTGACAGTCACGACCGTGATATAGCCTATCACCCCACCGATAGCACCGCACAGCCCAGTTGTCACAGCGATATCGGCTGGCACGGCCTGCTCACGTGCCCATAGAAATCCCAGCGCCAATGTGAAGAAAAGGCCCACCGATGCCCATGCCATCAGTTTCTCGCGGCGCGGCCGGGGCAGATGTAAGGGGTCGGGACGATACTCTATCTTCACCGGCGGCGCTTGTGGCGTCGGCGTTGGTGTCGCTGTCGGCTCCGGCGTGGACGTGGGAGGGATTGTGGGAGTCAAAGTTGGCTCCACCTCTGTGATAGTAACACTGTCATCGCGGATCAAGAACTCAAGCCGGACCGATGAGACAGCGGGCTCTGATTGCACCGTGATGTTCAGTTGCCCGATGTGATCCAGCGTCACCGTGGTCTCCGCAATGCCGTCCACGGTCTCGGCGGTTATCTTCTGTTGTACATCCTCCTTTGGGTAGGAGAGGATGAACTGCACTGGGGTGCCGTCGGGTACAGGATGGCCATTACGATCGTAAATCACAGCTGTGCGCAGGCCAATCACTGCTCCTAGTGTGATGCTGGATCGAGCAGTGTCTGTCACCGGTTGTCCTGCTTCGTCCAACACGGATAGCCCAAGAAGCTGCGCCGGATCAGGCATGGTCTGTTCGGTCAGCCGGTAATTGAGACCGGGAATGTCAACAGGGGAATCACCCGGTGTCGGAATGTCCTGAAAAAGCGCGCGGACGCCAGCTTCCACGAACGCTGGGCCAACGGAATAGAGACCATAGTAACTTGAGAGCTTACTGATCTCGGTGCTGTCCAGTTCATAAGGTGGCCCAAAAGCCAGGACAACCAGCCGCGCACTGAGCACGTTGGCCTCGGTGGCCAGGAACTCCTTTAACGCTCCACTGGTGGGGTCCACAGAGTCCAGATACTGGTTGGCGAAGATGACCCAATCCGCGTTCTGCAGCGCTTGTGCAATGCGCGTACTGATTGGAGGCACCGCAGTTTCCTCCTCCGATCCCCCCGACGGGGTTGGAGTGATCAATGATTCTGGAGGCGCCTGTAAGGACTGGAGGAGCTGATCGAAAGTGAAAGTCTGCAATGCATCAAAGCGGATAACGCCGGTCGCATCTGGACCGTAGAAGCGCAGAATCGTCTTCTCGATCTCGTCTGCTTTCAAAGAAAGGGGCGAGGCTACGCCATTCGCCACCTCTTGCGGGATCTCCTGTGCGAAAATCACAATCCTATCCCCCTCTCCAGGCGGAGGGGGCAGCAGATCATCAGTCAATGGGAAGATGCGCGTCACGGCGTTCAAGGCCACTTGGGCGCTGACATTCCCTCCGTCTCCCAAAGCGCTGGTTACGCTCGCTGGGTCACGGCGGATCGACTCGATGTGGGGTTCTGGGTACAGGCGCAGCTTCGAGCTGAGAATACGGTATACGGCGTCGTCCACCAGAGCCTGGAATGCCGGCTCATCTTTATAGCGCGATGCCAGAAATTTGAGTGTGTCTCGTACATTGGCAAAATGGACATCCCAATTGTCTGGGGATCCGAACCGATCCAAGATCAGGAGGTCATTACCTGCGCTCAACGCATCTTGTACAATTCGGCGGGCATTGAAGTTGAGACCACGTGGATCATAGAACCTCTGTACCGAGGGCATACCCAGATTGTCTGCAACGAGCATGCCGCCTCCTGCGCGCCAGTCAGCGATCTCGGGCAAAGCAAGGACAACCTGCAGCGCGGACGCATCCAGGCTGATAGGCCGAGTCGTGCGCCGGATGTTGTTGCCTTGGAATCCTCGATACCGAATGTGAGTGACGAGAAAACCGTCTGCCCCGGCCGGGGTCCCGGGGAGCTGTCGAGATGCCGCGAAAAAGGGAGCCAGCTCGATCTGCTTCAATTGTTCGAGGGGTTTCTGAACCGTGGGGACTTCCTCTTCGAGTGGTCGATCTGCGCTGCCCAGCCCAGGGAGATGACGCGGCACCACCAGGAGTTGGCCATCACTGCCTGCATGCAGTCCCTCAATATAGGCTCTCCCAAGTTCACCTACCCAGAAGGGGTCTCCGCCGAAGACGCGGGTCCCCAGGTCAGCAGGATCTCCAGGCCGTGGGGTGTACAGAACGTCGAGGTCGGGTCCAAGGTAGAGATTGAGGCCTAACGCGGCTATCTCACGCCCGACGAGCGTGCCACTGGCAAGGGCGAGGTGCGTATCCCACGTTGCACCGATGGCCATCGGAGACGGTAGGGGCGAGGTACCGGAGATCCACGCCATGGGCGTAACACCATGATCCTCGGCCTCCACAGCAACGAACAAGGGTACATAGGGTGCCTGCACGGGGAGTACGGATTCATCCGCTCCGGGCTCCGCATGTGCAGTCTCCCACGCTAACTCCTGAAGCTGGTTGGTCATCGAGACAACCTCCGCAGGTGTGAGGCCAGCACCGCCGAAGTTGCCATTCGAGGGCCGCAACAGGACCCCGCCAATCTGGTATTCCCGTATTAGTGCCGCAATCGGCGACGTGGCGTTGACATCAGTGCCGGGAAACGAAACCAGCACCAGTTGGCCGACTTTGGCCTCTGGTGACATAGCGGACATCAACGTCACGACAGGGTCGGGCTGCATCTCCTGTGCACGCATCGGCTGGGCTATGGCCATCAGCAACACGAGCAGAAGCAACAAGGCGACCCCGCGGCGACCCACACGGGAATCGACAGGCACAGCTCTCCTCCTTAAGAACGCACTCATTCTAGCTCACTCACTGCGACGGGCAAACCGCGCATCTTGGCATTCGCGGAGCTTGCCGCACGGTGCCTATGCCGTGTTGAACTGAACACGCCGGGACTCCCAGGCCCCTGGCCTCCTGCCCACGTGATTTGTGAATGATGACGGGCATGACGGAATCCCCCTGGCAGCGCCGAGTGGTTAACGTCACAAGCTGTGTTGTCAGTCAGTCTATGTCTGGTACACTGCCATCCTGGATGCTGGCGTGCTAAGTATGTCATGTAAGGGTTTAGGAATGGACAGAATGAGGTCGGTGCGAGTCGCCAAGCTGATGCGAGGGATAGCAGGCCTGTTGGCCGGCATACTACTCATTGCGCTGTTGATCGCCTGCCAGCCGAAAGAGCTTCTGAGCCAGGTGTCTGTCACACCCAGCACGATAACCCCCAATGCTGATGGCGAGACTGACGTCGCTCGGGTAGAGTTCTACCTGAACGCCAATGCGGACGTGAGCTTTTCACTGGTTGATGGGCAGGGGGTACGCTATAGCTTCCGTCCCCCCACCCGCTTGAGCGTGCGGGAAAGACCGTACACTGTGTACTTCGGGGGAGTTGTTGAGGGCTTCCTGCATGAAGGCGAGCCAGATCCAGGTTACCAGATTGTGAAGCGGGTACTCCCTGATGGGGTGTATACGTGGGAACTGACGGCTCATGCTACGGATGGCCGTGTTGCGGTGGTCACGGGCACGCTCACCGTCAGAGAAGCCGATACGACACTGCCGGGTATCCGGGGTTTCTCTGTCTACCCCAAGAGTTTCTCCCCCAATCAGGATGGCATCGATGACCGGGTGACGATTAACCTCGTGCTCGAGAAGGATGTGGAGGAGCTGCGGGTCTATCTAATGGGAAGAGATGGCGTGGAGCATCCCATTCCTGAGGATGAGCGTCTGGCACGGCCCAACGAGAAGGGCTGGCACACCTTTGACTACGATGGTGGCATCGATGCAGGGTCCGAGCCCCCACCTGATGGAGTCTACGCTGTATATGCTGATGCACGAGATGCGGTAGGTCAGCGGGTGGTGACAAGTACGACGTTGGAACTGGTCAACGCTGGCATGCCCAGGGCGTATATCGTCAACGGGGAAGTCGAATATTCGGCGACATCGCTGGTACTATCGGATACCTTGTGTTTTACGCTGACCGTAGAGAACGATAGCGAGACGTACATACGCACAACCGGGCCGTGGCCCGGGACGACCTATCGGAGCGACCAAAACTTCAATACGCTTGGATGGTCCGAGGAATCTGGTGTTTTCCGTGTGGGCATGGATTTCGACTCGAGCCTCCGCAACTATCCGTTTCGTTGGGGTATCGGGCGACCGGGCGACAATCTGGTTCAGATTGATGGATACTGGTATCTGCCACCGCAGGCGCGATCGCTCGTGACGGGATGTGTTCAGATCGTCGAGGTGCCCGTACGCAATCCTCTGTATTATTGGATGGGACTCATTCATGAGGATGTAGAAATCGCATCGGTCAACAACCGGGTTGACCCGAATTTTGTCACCATTTGGGAACCCTGATGCTGGTCACGCCATCCCAAGGAGCAACTGTGTCCGACCTCACGGTCATTGTGGTATCCTGGAACGTTTCAGAGTTACTCGATCGGTGTTTGGGTAGCCTTCACGAGGCGCTTGAGCGAGATGGCTTACGGGCGCGTGTGTGGGTGGTCGACAATGGTTCGAGTGATGGTTCAGTCGATATGGTTCGATCACACCACCCCTGGGCCCACGTGGAGGCGCTGCCAGAAAATGTTGGCTATGTACGCGCTAACAACCTGGCGTTGGCGCATCTGCAAGGGCAGAGCCGTGCTCATTGGCTGCTAAATCCGGATACGATCGTACATCCTGGCACAGCGGTAACGCTTCTGCGCTTCCTCGACAGACATGCCAGGGCAGGCTTAGTGGCCCCCAGTTTACTGAATCCGGATGGCTCACGTCAAGAATGTGCTTTCCGCTTTCCAGGTCTCTTTCAGCTTCTGTTTGCGCTTAGCTTGCTGCCCTCCCGTTTCTATTATACCAGACTGAATGGACGGTACGCGTCTGATCTGTTCGACCAAGGTGTCCCCTTTCCTATTGACCACCCGTTGGGGGCTGCCATGATGGTGCGTGACCAGACCTTGGTTGAGGTTGGTCCCCTTGACGAGGGGTATTTTATGTACTGCGAAGAGATTGATTGGGCGTGGCGGATGGCGTCCGCTGGCTGGGAGCGGTGGCTCTTGCCCCATGTGGCGGTCACGCACGTTGGCGGGGCCAGCAGTCAACAAGCACGTCCACAGACGACAGCCTTCCTTTGGGAGAGTCGTGCCCGTCTCTATCGCGCCCATCGCGGCCGTGTGACTTATCTCTTGGCGAGGGCTGCGGTGTTGCTTACGTTTCGCTCGCGGATGCGCCACGCCCCTTCCCCAACCTGGGCAGACGCCTATCGACGCATTCTTGAGGCCTGGCGGTAGGGGCATGATGGACAAACTTGCGGCTGTGATCTTGACTCTGAACGAGTCGCGCCACATCAGCGCATGTATCGAGAGTCTGGCCTGGTGTGATCGCGTGGTTGTCCTGGACAGCTATAGTACTGATGACACGGTGCAAAGGGCGCGAAGCCTGGGGGCCGAGGTCATTCAGCATCCCTGGGAGAATTACGCTCAGCAGCGCAATCATGCGCTTCGTGTTGTCGAGGCCGAATGGATCCTCTTTGTGGACGCTGATGAGCGGGCCACACCTGAACTCGCCGCCGAAGTCCCACAGGTCATTGCGGAGCGGTCTGAAAATGGATGGTGGATCCCCAGGTACAATTACATCTTTGGCCACCGGATGCGAGCAACCGGATGGTATCCTGACTATCAGCTCCGGCTGCTTAAGCGCGGGTTTGCACACTATGACCCAAATCGAGCAGTGCACGAGGTCGTTGTATTAGAGGGGAAAGACGGGTACCTTACCTCTCACTTGATTCATTACAACTATGATACGATAGGTCAGTTTGTCGAGAAGCAGCGTCGATATCTCAGTTATGACGTCCAGGTGTTGCTGACCAAGGGGATAGAGCCACATTGGTACACACCTGTCACTCAGGCGTTTCGCCACCTCTACTGGCGACTGATCAGCCTGGACGGATGGAAGGATGGCCTGTGGGGGCTGTTGCTAAGTGGGATGATGGGATATTACGAAGGCCTCAAGTATCGTCGCGCGTGGCTGAAATCCCGTCAGAGAGGGCGCTATGGCGGATGACCGATCGGCACATGAAACAGGCTCATCACCCACCGGTCACCGGGCCCTCCGACCACTGGTTGCTCTCTTTCTTGCCCTGACTGCTGTTCTCTTAATCGCACTCTCGTATCGGCCGACTCCGTCTCATCCAATCGATGAGACGCCCGTTTTCCTCAGAAGCCTCCCCTCCCCCACGTGGGCACCTATGCCCACACGCGCTTCAGTGGTAAGGACTTCAGAGCCCTTGGACCTGATACCGTTGCATCAGGCGTTGTTACGCGGCGACGTCGAGGAGGCCGAGAGACTCTGGCGGGCCTACGCCGATGAGACGCTGGCATCGGATGCGGCAGCTATGGCGCTGGGAGCGCGGCTGGCTTTGCAGGAGGGGGACTTTGGGCAAGCGGAGGAACGCATATGGCGCGCGATCGGCCTCACGCCTCAAGATGCTGAGACGTGGGCGCTGGCTGGCGTCATCCTTCGGCGTGCTGGCCAGTCGGACCTGGCACTGCAAGCTCTCGCGGTCGCCGAGGCTTTGGATCCCTCACTGGCTTCGTTGACCTTTGCTGATCGCTGGCAAGCGGCTCTCAGCGCGCAAAAGCCGGCAGCTCTGGCAAAGCTTGCCGAGGAACTCGCTGTGTCTGAGCCTGACCATAAGTTGTCGGTCTATTATCGCGCTGAGGCTCTGTTGGCCTTAGATGATGCGATAGGCGCAATCGATGTATTGGTACCATACCTGACAGAAGAGCCAACGGCACCGGCGCTTCTATGGTACACTCTGGGCAAGGCTTATCTGGCATACGGGAGCTGTGCGGAGGCTGCTACGGCGCTGGAATCAGCCGCCCTTCGCCTGGCACAGGATGACCAGAGCCTGGCCCTAGTCAGCGCCGACCCTATAGTGGATCTCAACGCCGCCCTTGGTCGTGCGTATCTGGGGCTAGGCCGTTGCGCGGAGGCAGAGACCATTTTCCGCCGATTGCTGAGAGAGACCCAGGGCCTATCTAGCACATTTGAATCGTTGGTGACGCAAGCTGTCGTCTGTCAAACGCCAACCCCCACCCTCACGCCTTGGATCCCCAGGTTGATCGGCACACCGACTCCCGCGCCTTAGCAGGGCGCGCAGCTTGGTCGGGCACCGATCTATTCCGCATCGCCAGATACGGCGAGGGCCTGAGCAAGCCCGTAGGCCCTCTGACGCTCCCGGCGGAACTGCCGAGTATAGAGATCATAGTAATGACCTTGAGCGCGAATCAGACTCTCGTGGTCACCTGCCTCGACGATCCGCCCATCCCTGATCACCAGGATGCGATCTGCCCGTCGGATCGTGGAGAGCCTGTGTGCGATCACAAAGCTGGTACGCCCTTGCATGATGGCATCCATCCCCTGCTGAATACGGGCTTCCGTCACGGTATCCACCGAGCTGGTAGCCTCGTCGAGGATCAAAATGTCTGGGTCCGCCAATACCGCGCGCGCGATGCTGATGAGCTGCTTCTGACCAACGGAGAGAAGGTTGCCGCCCTCTCCCACCTCTTCATCATACCCGTGTTCAAGCCCCATGATGAACTCGTGAGCATTGGCGACTTTGGCAGCCGCCTCGACCTCTTCATCTGTGGCGTCGAGCCTCCCATAGCGGATGTTCTCCCGCACAGTACCCGAGAAGAGATGCGGGGTCTGTAAGACCATCCCAATTCGCGACTGGAGGCCACGCTGGGTGTAGTCTCGGTAGTCGCGTCCGTCGATCCGGATGACTCCGGCTGTTGGTTCGTAGAACCTGCAGATCAGGTTGACGATAGTGGTTTTCCCTCCTCCAGTCGGCCCCACAAGCGCAATGTGCTCGCCAGGTTTGACGTGGAGGTTAAAATGCTCCAAGATCTTCTGGCCTTCTTCGTACTCGAAAGTCACGTCCTCGAACACGATTTCACCTTTCAACTTACCCGGTTCGATGGCGTCGCTGCGGTCCGTGATGTCAGGCACTGCGTCAATCAACGAGAAGACGCGTTCAGCCGACGCGACGGAGCGCTGCATCTCCGCATACACACGTGCCATGTCCAAGATGGGCCACAACATGAACATCATGTAACTGAGGAACGCCTGTACCCCACCCACGGTCATCACACCTGACTCGATGCGCAGCCCCCCGTACCAGACAATCGCTGCTGCGCCGAAGGATCCAATGAGCTGAACAATTGGCAAGAACAGCGCTGACAACCAGGCGGCACGGTACCCGGCCCAATACATGGCCTTGCTCTTCTGGGTGAACTCCGCTAGGTTCCGTGGTTCACGGACGTTGGCCTTCACAACTCTTACACCGCTGATAGTCTCATTGAATGCGCCTGTGATCTCGGAGTTGAGCTTTCGGACATCTCGGTATTGCACGAGGATCTTAAGACGGAACCAAAATGCGAGCGCAACCATCAACGGAACCAACGCCATGACAATAAAACTCAGACGGCGATTAATCGTCCACATGAAAAAGAAGGAGGTGCCGATATTGAGAACAGACCATGTGACGTCCAGCAATCCCCAGGTCACTAGATCCGCGATACGGCCAGAGTCAGAGGTTACCCGGGACATGATCCACCCCACCGGCGTTTGATCGAAGTAGGAGAAAGAAAGCTCCTGAAGGTGGGTAAAGAGTTTGCTCCGCAAGTCGTATGCCAGCCTCTCTCCGAGCACGCCTGCGAAGTAGATAAAACCGAAGACGGCAAGCGCCTGGGCAATCGCCAGTCCTCCATATTGCATAAGCAGGCTTCGTAGAAGGCCGACGTCCTGCGGGAGGATCGCCTCATCGATGAGTTTCTTGCGCAACAGGGTGAAGTAGGAGTCAAGAACGGATGTGGCTGCAATCATTAGCACAAAGCCCGTAAGCCAATGCCAATACGGGCGTGCCAGCTTTAGCATACGCAGAACAACGCGACCATTGAACTTGGTGGTAAATTCCTCTTCCGCGAATGTATGTGTCATGATCCCTTGTCTCCAGCTACAGCATCCTCGGTGTGTGATGTAGGCGCCCCATATACCTCGCCTTGTGCTGCCATGGGTGGGTGTCCAGAGGATGACGAGACCTCGCCTACCTCAGCTTGTATCTCCTCCTCGATCCGAGACTGGATGTCATAAATTGTGCGGTAAAGCCCTTCTTGCTGAATCAGCTCTTCATGCGTCCCAGACTGGACAATCCGTCCCTTGTCAAGGACCAGAATCAGGTCGGCGTTCATCACGGTCTGAATGCGGTGGGCAATGATGAAAGTGGTTCGGCCTTTCATCAAGCGTTCAAGGGCCAACCGAATTTGCTCCTCCGTCTCTGTGTCCACGGAGGATGTGGCGTCATCGAGCACTAAGATGGCAGGGTCTTTCAGCAGCGCTCGTGCGATCGCAACCCTCTGCCGTTGTCCCCCCGAGAGAGTGACGCCTTTCTCGCCTACGATTGTGTCGTAGCCACTGGGGAAGGTCAGGATGATATCGTGCATGGCTGCCGCACGGGCTGCACTCTCAATCTCCTCCTGGCTCACATCTCGATCTACGCCATAAGCGATATTCTCCCGGATGCTCCGACTGAAGAGGAACGGTTCCTGTTCCACGATGCCGATGCTACGACGCAGTAATGCGCGTGGGTATTCAGTTAGTTCCCGACCATCAAGCAGAATGTGTCCCTCTTGATAATCGTAGAAGCGCAGGAGGAGATTGATGATACTTGTCTTGCCCGACCCTGTCGATCCTAGCAGGGCCACTACCTGACCCGGCTCACAGTGGAACGATACGTCGTGTAAAACCGCAACCGGTGCGGCCTCCCCAGGCTCTGGAGCGCTGCCTCCCTGTCTCTGCCCTGCTGCGTCTCCTTCACGAGGATCGTCTTCGCCGAGGACATTTTGTGGTTCATAGGCAAAGCCTACATGCTCGAACGTCACGTTCCCCTTGATCTTGGTGTCCGGGGGTACTGTACCGCTTTCCGTATCCTCACGAGGCTCTCGCAGGATGTCGACGACACGCTGGTAAGAGACCAGCCCCGTCGAAATCTGTACGATGAGCCGTCCGAGGTTCCGCATGGGCCAGATGATCCACATGACGAGGCCCGTGGCAGCTATGTACGTACCAACTGTGATCTCGCCGCGCAGAGCCATATTGGCACCTACTGCCAAGGCCATGATCTGTTGCAGGGCACATAGGACGTCGGAAACTGGCCAATACAGCGAATGCATCATCGTCAGATGGCGGCCTCGGCGGAACCTTTCCAGGTTCTCCCGCTCGAATTTGTCGATCTCGTACTCTTGCCTCGCGAACGCGCGCACCACGCGCACGCCCGAAAGATTCTCCTGAAGGACAGTGGAGAGCTTCGCTTCCTGCTCCTGATACGCTTTGTACGCCTTCGAGACGCGCCCAAAGAAGAAATAAGAGACCGCCACAATAAGTGGCATGATCGCAACGGATATCAGTGCCAGATGCGCATTCATGTAGAGGAGGGTACCGAAGTTGACGGCAAACAGGGCGACGATGCGACCGATGCCCAGAGCCTGGTCTGCATAGAACCTGCGTAGCGTGTCCACGTCAGAGGTCGACCGTTGAATCAGTTCTCCTGTCTTGACGTAGTCGTGGAATCCGAAAGAGAGCTGCTGAATGTGATCGAATAGATAGTTGCGGAGCCGCAGGGTGATGCCCTCGGCCGTCTTGGCTGCCCATGTGCCTCGGAGATAGGCAAACAGCCCCTCCAAGGCCGCTATGCCAACAAAACCCGCAGCGGCTATGGGGAGCTGGTGGACCATGTTGGAATGGCCAAATACGTCATCGACGACGTATTGTAGCAGCCGGTAATACAGCGTTCGAATGGTCGCGCCAGCAGCAACGGAGAGCATTGCCCCGAAGTAGTACCAACGGAACCCTTTCATCAGCCGGTAGAGCCCTACCAGGCGGTGCTTGGAGAGAGTCATCTTCAGGTCAAGATTGAGAGTCTTTTCGTCCAACATCGCTTGTCCTTACCATCCATTCTTAGTAGTGTTTGCGATTTAGCGCTGTGGCAGCAAAAACGAGCGGAATCATTGTCATTGATCTTGTTTATGGACGCTAAGGCACGTCCACTCGCACATTTATGCCCCATAGGTCCGCTCGTCGGAAAGAAGTGCCCCGTTTGCACTTGAAGCCTGCCCCACCACATCTCCGGACAGGGATCAAGTGTCTCTACGGTATCGCATCAATCCGGCGGACTGACATCACATGTCGCAACAAAGTCACTCATGCTCATCTCTCGAACCTCTGCAATGATCGTTATCTTACGCGATTCAACCGATGATCCTCTTGATGGATTTGTCCCGTACCAACCACCCCAGCCACTGACACATCTTACCACAACTCCACGGTTTCAACAGCTATTCCAGTCCTCCACT
>CAZHBB010000052.1:0-19353 GCA_964530185.1 uncultured Anaerolineales bacterium | reverse complement strand
TCATAACCCATCGCACGGCTTCTCACTCCATGAGTGATGGTACGGAGATCGGCGAAGCAAGGCGACATAGTTGGAATGTTCCACAACTGCCATGTGTTCTCATACCCATAACCCACAAAGAGAACCCCCAGCAGAGCTACTCCCAACCCCAAGGCAAGTCGATACAATCTCAAACCTGTCACTTCACACGCTCCATCAGTACAGCTTGAATTCCGGGTTGCTCGCGACGTCACAGACACACTCCATCTTCCACTCAAAGCAAAGGTTATCACAGGATAATCAACAGGCCCAGTCCTATTGTCTCCAGACATCCTCTTTGATCTGACGCCAGATATCAGTACAATGAAAGCGACTAACAGTTGAGGAGAACCCATGCCGACGATCAAGGACGTGGCTAGACGGGCTGGGGTGGCACCGATCACTGCATCGCGTGTGATCAACAATTCCGGCTATGTGAGCGCAGAGACCCGAAGACGTGTTGAGGCTGCCATCGAAGAACTTGGCTATGTCCCGAACCGCGTGGCGCGCAGCCTGCGCTCCAAAAGAACACAGACACTGGCATTGGTTCTCACCGACATCACTAACCCCTTCTGGACCACCGTAGCACGCGGGGTTGAGGACGCCGCTCGCATGGGTGGGTTCAGCGTCATCCTGGGCAACACCGATGAGTCCGAGCCCCGCGAATATGAATACGTACAGGTGTTGTTGCAGAAACAGGTCGACGGCTTTCTATTGGTACCGGCACGCCATGGGGCCCGTTCTGTGGCACTGATCCGGCGGCAAAAAGTCCCTTTGGTGGTGCTGGATCGTACTGTTGAGGCCAACGTGGACACAGTTCGTTCGGATTCAGTAGGCGGCGCCCGTGCCCTGACACATCACCTGATCAGTCTGGGGCACCGGCGGATTGCGATGCTCACCGGGCCACGAGAGGTCTCGACGGCTGTCGACCGGGCACTTGGATACCGTCAGGCCCTGGAGGAAGCCGGCATCCCAGTCACAGGTGACTTGATGCGTTTCGGCCCTTACACCCAGCAGGGAGGCTATGCGATGACACTGTCGATCCTGTCGCTGTCATCCCGGCCGACTGCAATTTTCGCAGGCAACAACTTCATCGCCGTGGGCGCCCTGCGTGCCCTGCGGGAGGCTGGCCTCCAGGTACCAGAGGACATGTCCCTGGTCGCCTTCGACGATCTCCCCCCCAGCTTTGTGGTCGAGCCGTTCCTGACTGTAGCAGCACAACGCGCCTATGAGATGGGACAGGTAGCGACGCAGTTGCTACTGACGCGGCTGGCCGAGCAAGAACCCGGTCAACCACAGGAGATCGTACTGTCGACCGAATTGATCGTGCGGCGATCGTGCGGTAATCCGAAGAACATGAATCAAGAAGGTGAATAGGATGATCTATCGCGAGTTTGGCAAGACTGGATGGCAAGTTTCAGCGATTGGACTGGGGACATGGAACATCGGGAATCAGTGGGGTGAGGTTGACGATGTCACAGCCTGGGCTACGGTGCGAAAAGCCTTCGAGAGCGGCGTGAACCTTTTTGACGTGGCTGAGTCATATGGCATTCCCAACGGGCTTTCGGAAGAACGGCTGGGCACAGCGCTGGCGGGCATCCGACATCGTGTCTTCATCGTCAGCAAGATAGGACACTGGGGTAAACGTACCGGGCAGGGCGTGCCGAAGACAACGGTGGACATGATCCGCTTGTGCGCGCACGCATCGTTGCACCGCCTGCGGACGGACTGGATCGACGTAGAACTGTGCCATGAGTGGGACCTCGAGGATCCAACTGTTTACCTGGAGGCCTTCGAGATGCTCAAGCAACGTGGGCGCATCCGCGCCTACGGTATCTCCACGGACAGTCTAGAGGTCCTCAAGCGCTTCAACGTCAATGGGACGTGCAGCGTTGTTGAGATCAACTACTCGATGCTCAACCGTGCGCCAGAGGAGACATTGCTCCCTTACTGCGAAGAGCACGGGATTGCCGTGCTAATCCGCGGCCCGCTACGCCGGGGGTTACTCTCCGGCAAGTATGGGCGTGATGCTGTCTTCACAGATTCAGTGCGTCGCTCATGGAACGTGGGTGAGGCACGCCATGCGGAGTTCGAGAAGGAGATCGCAAAGGTCGAAAAGCTCAAGGCGCACTTCAAACCCGGTGAGGAGATGGTGACGGCCGCGCTGCGATATGTGATCTCGCACCCTTCGAACCCCGTTGCGATCCCGGGAGCGAAGTCACCGGAGCAGGCCGCGATGAACGCAGCGGCCGGCGGTCGGCTCTTCACGCCTGAGGAGTTGGCGGAGCTTCGCGCGCTGTTGTCGTGAACATCGAGTGTGGAGCACTCTGGAGGGCCCACGAGCGATATGTACCCACACACTCGGTATTGATGCGTCGGCGTGGGGAAGCGGTCCTGAACCATATGATATCTCATACGAGGCTGCATGAGAATACTATCTACAACAGAGGGAGCTTGCTATGCACTGTCTAGACTGTCCAAGACCTGAGTATCCACGACCCCAGTTCGTGCGCCAGGCATCCAACGTGGCTGATTCCTGGATCAATCTCAACGGAGCCTGGAGCTACGTCTTCGATTTCGGCAAGTCGGGCCATCAGCGCGGATTCCCGGCGAGCCAGGGGTTTGAGAAGGAACCTTACGGCGGAGAGATCCTGGTACCCTTCTGCCCGGAGAGCCCGCTTTCCGGCGTGGGGCACAAGGACTTCATCGAAGCTATGTGGTACCATCGGCGGTTTGCTGTACCTGCCGACTGGACCGACAAATGCGTGTGGCTGCGTTTCGGCGGCGTGGACTACCACTGTGAAGTGTTCATTGACGGTCATCCGGTAGGCCAGCATTGGGGCGGCACGGTGGGTTTTGGCTTCAATATAACACCATGGATCTCGCCCGGTAAAACCCACGACCTGGTCGTAGCCGTGCGCGATGATGTGCGATCGGGCAAGCAGCCAGGAGGTAAACAGTGCCCCGATTATGCTTCGCGGGGTTGTCACTACACGCGCACCACCGGTATCTGGCAGACGGTCTGGCTGGAAGCAGCCTCTCCCTTTGGGCTCAGCGATGCCCACATCGTGCCCGACCTCGATGGTGAGCGCTTCATCGTCACACCACACTGGTATGCATTGAAGCCGGGGTTGCGCCTGCGGGCCACACTCAAAGCTGACGGCGAGGTGATCAGCCAGGCCGAGCACGGCGCGGTCAACGGCGTGCCGATGGTGCTGCCAACCCCAGATCCACGGGCCTGGTCTCCAACCGATCCATTCCTCTACACCCTGCTTCTGGAGGTTATGGACGGCGAGGTTGTGCTAGAGACTGTACGTAGCTATGCCGGTCTTCGCAAGATCCACATCGAGGGCAATCGAATCTTCCTCAACAATGAACCCCTTTACCTGCGGTTGGTGCTGGATCAGGGCTTCTACCCCGACGGAATCTGGACCGCCCCGTCGGATGAGGCCCTGCGCCATGATATCGAGCTATCACTGGCGGCAGGGTTCAACGGTGCACGCCTGCATCAGAAAGTCTTCGAGCCGCGCTTTCATTACTGGGCCGATCGTTTGGGATATCTCACGTGGGGCGAGTCGTCAAGTTGGGGCATCGATATGACCGACGAGATCAGCGCGCGCAACTTTCTGACCGAGTGGCGCGAGATCGTGATGCGTGACCGGAATCATCCCTCGATCATTGCCTGGACCCCCTTCAATGAGACACGCAATGGCGCCGGGCACCCTCAGCATGCCCGACTGCAGAACGACGCTTATGATGTAGCTCACAGCCTGGATGCCACGCGACCGGTGAACGACGCAAGCGGTTATGTGCACGTCAAGACAGACCTGTGGACTGTACATACCTACGAACAGGACCCAGACCGCATGCGCGAGCAGCTCTCGCCCGGGCCCGATGGCACCCCGTTCCGCTGCTTCCCGGATGTGGAAGCGCCGTATGAGGGCCAGCCCTACATCGTCGACGAGTATGGCGGCATCAAGTGGATCGCTGACGAGGCCCACAGATACACCGAAAGTTCATGGGGCTACGGAACAGACCCTCAAACCCTGGAGGAATTCTACAGCCGGCTCAAGGGGCTGACCGACGTGATCCTCAGCCTGGATCACGTCTGCGGCTACTGCTACACCCAACTGACCGACATCGAACAGGAGCAGAACGGCATATATAACTATGACCGCTCGGCCAAATTCGACATGCAGCGCATCGCCCAAGTCTTCACCAAAGTGCCGGAGCGTTACAAGACCTAGAGCCAAGACCGCATGGTCACGATTATCCCTGCCGCGTCTGCTGGACACCGGACGTCGCGAGGGAGATCCAGGACAGCACGAACCCAGTCCGAGGCCGTGTGACACCCCACATGACAGAGTGCAGCTTTAGCCTCGATGAGAGGCGATGGAGCACGCGGGGTGTTCACCCTGGAGGATAAGAAATCCCCAAAAAGTACCCGCCATACGTGATTGCAGATCCCTCATCACATCAATTTCACTGCGCCACAGCGTTGGCCGTGCTTCGAGTCCTCTCTCAAGAGACACTTCCATCCACCTTCTACGGAAAGCTCCAGCCCGAAATCAGGGACAAGGACCGAGGGCTCAGCGATCACCAGGTTTGCCGTGGTACGACCGCCGTCCAAAGAGATAACAAACAATTACGCTCACGAGGAGAACAACATGAACGAAGATGCCTCAACACAAGCTAAACCCATTGAGGCAACGGAGGAGCGGCGCTGGACGACTCCTTTTTTCACCATCTGGAGCGGGCAGGCGCTGTCGCTGGTGGGAAGCAGGATAGGAGGGTTTGCCCTGGTGTGGTGGCTAACTCAGGCGTCAGGGGGATCGGCCACCATCCTGGCAACGGCCTCGCTGGTTGCCATGCTTCCCCAGGTCCTATTAGGCCCCATAGTCGGAGCCCTCGTCGATCGCTGGCCCCGCCGCTATGTCATGATCCTCGCCGACAGCCTGGTGGCACTTTTCTCGGCTGTGCTTGGCGTGATGGCATGGGCTGGGATACTTCAAGTTTGGCACATCTACCTCATCATGTTTGTCCGCGCTCTAGGAGGGACTTTCCACTGGGCCGCCATGCAGGCTGCCACCTCACTGATGGTACCTAAGACACAGCTCACGCGCGTGTCAGGAATGAACCAAACCCTCCAGGGCATCCTGACAATCGCAACGCCCCCGTTGGGTGCCCTGGCCATGAGTACGATGCCCCTTCACGTGATCATGGGCATCGATGTCGGGACAGCCATTTTCGCCATCGTTCCCCTCTTCTTCGTCCATATCCCAGAACCAAAACAACGCGCGGGGGCCACGGAGAAGCCAGTGGTCAGCCTCATCGCCGATATCAGAGAAGGTTTCGCCTACATCTGGCATTGGACGGGTATTTTCATCGTGCTGATCGTGGCCTCCCTCCTCAACGCTGTGCTGAACCCGGCTTTCTCCCTCCTGCCTATCCTGGTCATCCGACACTTCAACAAAGGAGCGCTGGAGTTGGGATGGATGGAGTCCGCGTGGGGCGCCGGCTTGATCGCTGGCGGCATCGTCCTGAGCGCCTGGGGTGGGTTCAAACGACGCATTCTGACCTCCATGGTGGGCCTCATTGGCGCCAGTGTCTTCTTTGTGCTCCTTGGATTAGCCCCATCTTCTGCGTTCTGGCTGGCGATGATCGCGATGTTCGGTGCGGGATTCATGAACCCACTCATAAATGGCCCATTTTTCGCGATCCTACAGGACGTCGTGGCACCTGAGATCCAGGCACGCACCTTTACAGTCATCGGAAGTCTCTCAGGGCTGGCGACTCCACTAGGCATGGCGATAGCAGGCCCGCTTTCCGATACCCTGGGCATCCAGGTATGGTTTGTGATAGGCGGTGTGCTCTCTCTGCTCATGGGCATCAGCTTGCGGGCCATCCCAGCGGTGTATTATCTTGAAGAGAGCCGTGCGAGCATAATAAGACCGACTACAGAGATTCCGGAAATGGAGGGGGTGTGACGTGACATTGACTTCGGAAAGAGTCCACGTTTTGACATCAAGAGGCAGCTTTGAGCCGGCGACGCTCGACCTCGCACTGGAGGACAAAGCGGCCTATCTCCGCTATCCAGGGGCCGAACCATCCGCATCGCCCGAGCCCCACAGTCCCTTGACAGGACATACAGTCATCCCAGGATTGATCGACATCCATGTACACGGCGGGTTCGGGATCCGGTTCGGCAGCCCCACCCAAGCTGAAAGCGAGCTGGAGGCGGCATTGCTGGCCGATCTACAGACCTACTCCGCTGCCGTGGCCCGCACGGGCGTGACCGGTTTTCTGTGCAGCATCGCGGCGCCCGATTTCCAGCAGTTACGAGAGTTGGTGGCGGCCTATGCCAAGGTGTTGGACCAAGGAACGTTCCCTGGTGCCCAGCCACTGGGACTCCATCTGGAGGGGCCTTATCTGAACCGCGAGAAGAAGGGGGCCTTCGATCCGACATGGCTCCGCCAGCCGGATACCCGTGAGGTGGCCCGCATTCTCGAGGACGGCCAGGGCTGGATCCGCCAGATGACGCTGGCCCCAGAGCTCTCTGGCATGGATGCGGTGGTGGCGCTGCTGGAGGACGCTGGCGTGGTCCCCGCGTTAGGTCACTCCAACACGGACTATGAGACAGCAACCACGGCCCTTCAACACGGTTTTCGGCATGTCACCCACACCTTCAATGCCCAGCGGGGCTTTCACCACCGAGACCCGGGCGTCGTGGGGGCCGTGTTGACGTCAGAGGGCGTCACAGCGGAGTTGATCGCCGATTTGATCCATGTGCACCCAGGCGCGATCAAACTACTGCTGCGCTGTCTGGGACCAGATCGCATCATCCTGATCACCGACGCGATGGCCGCCGCGGGCCTTGGAGACGGCACCTATGGCCTCGTCGGTCGTGAGGTGACCGTGAGGGACGGGGCGGCCCGTCTGGCCGATGGCACCCTCGCCGGCAGCACGGCGACCATGGACCAATGCCTGCGCAACATGGTCAACATGGTGGGGACTTCCCTGATCGACGCAGTGCGCATGGCGGCGTCCAATCCAGCCCGCCTGTTAGGCCTGGGCGAAGGCCTTAACGATGACCTCAAAGGAGGAGGCCCAGCGACTTTTGTCGTTCTCGACCCATCGTTGCGTGTTGTCCTGACAGTGATCGACGGTAAGATTGTGTACCGAGCGCTGGATTGACACCCTCATGCAAGGAGGAATGTATGGGCTTACGAGACGAGATCTTTGAGCAGCCCGCCACGATTCGCCGCCTGATCGAAACCCAATGGCCAACCATCCGCGACCTGGGGCGCGAGCTACGGTCGATGGACATCGACTACGTCTACCTGACCGCACGCGGCACCTCTGACCACGCGGGGTTCTACGCCAAGTACCTGTGGGGGGCATACAACCGATGGCCCATCGCACTGGCCGCGCCATCGCTCTTCAGTGTATACCGACGTCCACCACAGCTCAATCGCGCATTGATCATAGGCATCTCCCAATCCGGGCAATCCCCTGATATCGTCAGCGTGATGGAAGAGGGTCGACGTCAGGGCCTGCCAACCCTGGCCATCACCAACACACCGGACTCGCCCCTCGCACGGGCCAGTGATTGGGTCATTGACATCTGCGCAGGGCCGGAGCGCGCGGTAGCAGCGACCAAGTCCTACACCGCACAACTGATGAGCATTGCCATGCTCTCTGTGGCGTTGGAGGGTGATGAGGAACGGCTAGCAGAGCTACGATGTGTACCGGATGCGATAGCAGCGATGCTGGAACAGGACTCAGAGATCCGCCTGCTTGCCGAGCGTTACCGCTACATGAGCCAGTGTGTGGTGCTGGGCCGGGGCTACAACTATGCGACGGCCTACGAATGGGCACTCAAGCTCAAAGAGCTCACATATGTGGTAGCTGTGCCCTATTCATCGGCCGACTTCCAGCATGGGCCCGTGGCGATGGTGTTCGAGGGGTTCCCTGTCTTTGTAGTCATGCCCAAGGGCGCCGTCTTCGATCACCTCTATGAACTGGTAACGCGGCTCAAGCGCGAGCAGCGGGTGGAGTTACTGGTCCTATCCAACGCCGAACAGGCACTGGATCTGGCCGATCGTGCTATCGCGCTGCCTGCTGACCTCGCTGAGTGGGTGAGCCCAATAGTCGCCATCGTGCCGGGGCAATTGGTCTGCTATCACCTCACGCGGGCGAAGGGCTTCGACACCGAGGCGCCGCGTATGCTGAGCAAAGTCACCAAGACAGAGTAGCAGGCCCACACCTGGGAGGCAGCCATGGACAAATTGGCAGTGGATGGGGGCAAGCCGGTCCGCACCGAGCCTTTTCCACAGCGAGGCCATGTAGGCATTGAGGAAAAAGCTGCCGTCATGGCCCTCTTCGATCGAGCCATCGCCACAGGAGCCCCACCCGGCTACAACGGCCCAGAGGAAGCACAATACTGTGCAGCGTTTGCTGCCACTTTGGGCGGCGGCTACGCCGATGCCGTCAGCTCGGGCACAGCCGGGCTCTACGTGGCCCTGCGGGCTCTGGAGTTGGAACCCTTCACCGAGGTGATCGTAGGAGCCGTCACCGACCCCGGGGGCATGATGCCGATACCGCTCTTGAACCTGATCCCCATGGTGGCAGATACGGCCCCTGGCAGCTACAACACGGGGCCTGAGCAGGTCGCAGCTCTGATTACCCCCCTGACACGGGCCATCGTAGTCCCTCACATTGGCGGGGAGCCCGCCGAAATCGAGGGCATCGTGGCAATAGCCAGAGAGCACGAGATTCCGGTGATTGAAGATTGCTCACAGTCCCACGGCGCGCGCCTTCGCGGTCGCCCCGTGGGTACTTTTGGCGACATCGCAGTCTTCTCCACCATGTTCGGGAAACACCACTGCACAGGGGGCCAGGGAGGACTGGTGTACACTCGCAATGAATCCCTGTATCACGCTCTGCGTCGGGCTGCAGACCGCGGCAAGCCCTTCTTCCTGCCAGAGGGCACGACGAACGTGATGGCCTCACTGAACTTCAATTTAAGCGAACTTGGGGCCACCCTGGGGCGCGTACAGCTCAAAAAACTGCCCGGCTTTGTACAACGGCGACGTGAGCTCGTGGCACAGCTTTCCGAAGGGCTGCAGGAGCTGGCATGTGCCTCCATCCCGGAGCCACTTCCGGGGGCCGAGCCCAGCTACTGGTTCCTGCGCATGCGCTTCCATCCCAAGGCATGCCGGGTGGATAAACTCACCTACTGCCAGGCCCTGAGTGCCGAGGGCCTGCCGGTCACGCCAGATTACCGCGCGGCGTTGCCTCACACTATGAAATGGTTCACTGAACGCCGAGTCTTCGGACATAGCGGTTATCCCTGGAGTAGCCCGGATTACCGGGGCGATCCAACGCGCCAATTCCCATGCCCCAACGCCATGGAGACTATCGCGACGCACTTCAACGTGAGCATCCATGAAGGTTGGGGAGAGCGAGAGCTCCAGGATGCACTGGCTATTTTCCACAAGGTGGACCGCGTGTATCGAGCCTAGAGCTCCACGGCCACTTGACTGAGACGGCACCCACAGGCGAGAAGAGGAGAAGATGACATGAAGGCTGTGATGATGACAGATATCGAGGGAGTGGCAGGGGTCGTGACATTCGAGCAGCAATCGTACGCGACCGGGCCCTATTACGAAGAGGCGAAACATCTGTTGACCCAGGAGGTGAATGCCGCGGTGGAGGGATTGCTCAACGCTGGCGTGGAAGAGGTGTTGGTCATCGATGGTCACGGCCCAGGAGGGATCAAATTCGAGGAAATCCATCCACGCGCGTTGTTGCTCCATGGGCGGCCCCTGGCCCCTGAGTCAGTTCAACGCACCGTGACGGCAGAATACGACGTCGCCCTGATGATCGGGCAGCACGCCATGGCAGGCGTCATCGATGGCAATCTCGCCCACACCCAGAGCAGCCGACACATCGATTACATGAAGCTCAATGGCACGCCGATCGGAGAGATAGCCCAATTCGCGCTCTACTGCGGGGCCCTGGGCATCCCCATGATCTTCCTGAGCGGCGACGATGCAGCATGCCGCGAGGTTGAGGCTCTGATCCCGGGAATTGTTACGGCGGCGGTCAAGCGCGGCCTGAGCCGCAACAGCGCGATCTCGCTGTCGAAGGAGGCCGCCCGCTCGCTGATCCGCGGTCGCATCCAGACCGCCGTGCAGAATCACGCCACAAATCCCGTAGCGCCACTGGTCTGGGATCCGCCGTACGAACTCGAGATCCGCTATTTCCACACCGATACCGCCGATGCCAAGGCCTCGGCACCAGACGTCGAGCGCGTGGACAGCCAGACCGTGCGCATCCGTGGCGACGACATCCTGGAACTCATCTATCGCTGACATGGAGAGAGACATGTCGAACCAGGCTGGTTGGGCCGAGATGGAGATCACTCCCCCTCTGGGACTGCCCATGGGAGGTCGCGGGCCTCGCTTCACGCCTGGGGCCCAGATCCTGGACCCACTGATGGCCCAGGCCGTATTGCTCGAGGATCAGAACGGCAAGCGCCAGCTCTGGCTCTCGCTAGATCTGATCGGCATGGACCATGCGCGCGCCGCGAGGCTTCGACAGCGACTGTCGGCCCTCAGCGGAGCCCCCTACCCGGCCGTGGTAATCAACTTCGCCCACGTACACAGTGGCCCCATGACGAACTTCCACAAGTACCCCACCCTCATCTCTGAGCCTCCCCTTCTCTCCCGATACTACGACGCCCTGGTCGAGGCGTTGGACTCCCTGGTCGTGCAGGCCCTGACAAAGCTACAACCGGTGACGATACGTGTGCACCGCGGAGCTTCTCATATTGGCATCAATCGCCGACGGGCCGACAGTGGTAGGATCATCATGGCGCCCAATCCCGCCGGGGTCTACAACCCGGACCTCTGGGTCCTGGACATCCAATCACAGATAGGGGATGAGCGTGCGGTTCTCTTTAGCTATGGCTGTCATCCGGTGATCGCCTACAGCTTTGCCTGGGATGGTGTCTCGGCGGATTTCCCTGGGGCGACCCGCCAGGCACTCCGACGACAGTTAGGCCCACATGTGCAGGGGCAGTTCATCCAGGGGTTGGCTGGTGATGTGCGACCACGAGCCCTTGCCGACACGACCACCAGGGCCTTCCGCAAGTCTTCCCCCGAGGACCTCCAACGGGTAAGCGACGAACTGGCGAGGGACGTGATCGCCGCCCTGGGAAGTCCAGCGGATCCGTTAACGCTGGCGCTGGACGCTGTCAGCGATTGGGTCCATCCACGTCGAGATCTGGAGCGAATGCCGTCGCTGGATTTCTGGCGGGCCATGGCGGAGCAAGAGGACGAGCTCAGCCGTAATGTCGGACGCTACTGGGCTCAGGTTGTGAGCTCGGGACGCCCGATGCCGAGCATATTGCCAATGGAAATCGGGCTGCTGCAACTTGCTCCAGGCCACCGCATAGCGTGGTTCAACGGGGAGGCTGTGGCCGAGTGGCTGAGCCTGCTCCGTGGCTGGCTCGATGACCCGCACCTGGTCGCCTGGGGTTATTGCCAGGAGGTGAGCACGTACCTGCCCACCGATGCTCTACTTCTGGAGGGGGGCTACGAGGTCATCAACGCCAACTGGTACGATGAGCTCGGTCCGGCCCCCTTCGCCGCTGGCATCGACGAGACATTTCGGCAAGGGTTCGAAGCGCTGGCCCAACGCTTGGCCATCCGGTAGAATGCACCCCTTTGGAACCGTTAAAGGTGAAGATCTCCACGGAGGGGAGCATCAAGGGAAGTGTATGGAAGAAGCGAATGCAAAATGCCAGACTGCCTCAGCGGCAAGCCTTATGCTATCACAGTCAGTAGGCACAAACGCGAGGCACGTCCAACCAGCTCGCCTACCAACGTTGCAGGCTAGGTCAGCAGGCGACAATCAACGTTGCGTCGTGTCAGAACAACCTATCCAGCAGACCCACGTTAGTTGTCCTCAACCTATCGTGAGGGCATGAGATGCCCGATTGGGGATCTCAGACAAACATCTAGTATGAGTCAAGACAGGGACTATCTTCCAACCCCTCTCACTCTCTCGAAATACGTGCACCCAAGCCAGGAGAGGGTTTGTAGATCTTGCCGCCTGGGATCTAAGAAAATGGTATTCCTCTGATCAGGCTGCGGATAGTAGATGAGGGAAACAACTATGAATGATACCAAGTTGGGATTCGACGCTGAGCTTCGCGCTTCGCCCAGGCCCATTCTCGCTGCTCTTACCTTGCTTGCCTGTCTACTTTATGCAGGTGCGGAAATCTTCTCCGGTTCCTGGGAAACAGTGAACCGCGTCATATCCTTGAGTTTGATCATCCTAGGCTTATCGGGTGGAAGTTGGATTCTTGTAAGTTGGCGACCCTTGGTGGGACGATGGAGTACGCTCCTGAGCCTGCTAATAGCAATCTATGTGACAAGTGTATACCTGTCTTCACCCGAGATTCTGACCTTTGCAGCGCTTCCCGTCGCACTAGCAGTATACCTCATCAACCTCACAGCCTCACTTACCATTGCCGGCGGGCAGACGATCTTACTGCTCTTATTGGTGCGTCACTATCCTACGGCACTTGCCGATGTCCGAGTTACGCTGATCTGGATCTGGGTGACCTTTGCCACCGCGTATAGCATGTATCGCTCCATACGGCGTCTGATTGAGTGGCTGGAGATATACTTCGAACGCAACCAAAAGATCATCGAAGAAGCACGGGATCATAGAATGCAGTTGGAGAAAGCGCTTCAGGGATTCGCGCACGCCAATCGGCAGCTCGCGCTAGCCAATGAGAGAGCCTCTGCACTCCGCGCTATTGCGGAGAGTGCCGAAAGGGCGAAAGCGGCTTTCGTCGCCAATGTGAGTCACGAGTTTCGTACCCCCCTCAACATGATCATCGGTTTGGTCGACCTGATGGTCGAGAGCCCCGGAATTTACGCCGTGGTGCTTTCAGACGAAATGCGCAAAGATCTGAAAGTCATTCACCGTAATTGCGAGTACCTATCCGAGATGATCGATGATGTGTTAGACCTTACCAGGATGGAAGCAGGACGCTTTGCTCTCCATCGAGAGAGGGTTGATCTATCTGAGATCATCGACAACAGTATAGCAATTGTGCGCCCTTTGCTTGAGAAGAAACGTTTAGAGATCCACATCTCAGTTCCTGCCGACTTACCTCGAGTGTACTGTGATCGCACCCGCATACAGCAGGTCGTACTGAATCTAGTGAGCAATGCCGCGCGCTTCACAGAGCAAGGTGAAATTGCTGTTAGTGCCACGGCACATGATAATGAAGTTGTGGTAACCGTGAAGGATACAGGAGTTGGTATATCCCCCGAAGACGCGGAGAGAATATTCAAACCTTTTGAGCAGGGAAGGCTATGGCACAGCAAAGGCGGCAGTGGGTTGGGATTAGGCATCAGCAAACGATTTGTGGAACTACACGGTGGAAGAATGTGGCTCCGGAGCAAGGTAGGGATTGGCACGACATTTTACTTCACTCTACCATTAGCACGCCCAATCCAACACACCGCACGTCCAGGACATGCCATCAAATCCGATTGGGTGTGGCACGAGCCCGCCTTTAAGGCCAGCAGAATCTCTTACAACGATCAACTGTTGAAGCCTCGTGTGATTGTCTACGATCAAGTTGGGACCCTCGGCGCCTGGCTTGACCATTACGCGAACGGGGTAGAGATCGTTGAAGCGCAGACTTCAGATCAAATCGTGGAAATGTTACATCAATGTCCTGCCCACGCCGTGGTGGTAAATGACATTGACCATGTAGCAGTAATGCAGCTAGCCGAACGCATCCGGGAGCAAGCAAAGGGTACTCTGATCATTGGATGTGCGATATCTCACTCAGCGCAAAGCGTACCTGATGACAGCATCATCGGGCGCCTAGTCAAGCCGGTGACACGGGCAGATCTAGTCTCTGCTGTAGAAGCGGTTGGAGGCCCCGTGAGACGCATCTTGATTGTCGACGATGACCCAGATGTAGGTCGGCTTTTCAAGCGGACTCTGCAAGCTTATGACGGAACCTTAGAGATTCTCACCGCATACAGCGGAGAGGAAGCGCTTGACACCCTCCAACGCACACAGATCGACCTGATGCTGCTCGATATTGTAATGCCTTCCATGAACGGCTGGCAAGTACTTACAGCCGTCAGAGAGAATGTACAGGTATCCGACGTGCCTACCTTCTTGGTTTCAGCCAAGGACCCTGACAGCGGCCCACCTACCAGTGATTTCCTGGTAGTTACAATCAGCGGGGGGATTCCCTTCAGCAAAGTGCTGCGCTGTTCTCAGGAGCTGACCTCTCTCTTGCTGGGGCCTGAGAAAGCACCCGATCTAATGCCTGTGTGAACTGACGCGGCCGTATCGGCTTGGCCAAATAATAAGCCGCGCCCAGCGAGAGTGCTAGTTCCTCTTCCCGAATCACACTGCAGACAACGATCGGGACATGACGCGTACGTTCGTTCTGGTGGAGGCGCATCACCAACTCCCATCCATCCACATGCGGCAGCAGCACATCCATGACGATAACAGCAGGACAAATGCTTTCAACCATGCCAATCAAGTCCCTGTCGTCGGCCGCCGCCACGATATTATACCGTGTGCCCGCCACACAACGTCGGTAGAAATGAACCATATCCGCGTTATCATCTACGACCAGAACCGTGATTTTGTCCTCCGCCGCAGGCATTTGTATCCGGACGAACAAACCCTTGCCCTGTACATCAACCTCAAGGGTTGTGCTTTCCGGAAGCCAAATGTCTCGCAGAATATCACCCTCTGTCGACAGACTCCCCCCTTCGACAGAGACAGCCACTGTGATCTTGATGTGACCAGCCTGGAGGTTGGCAAATAGAGTCATTCGCGCTGTGGGTTCAAGGTCGGCCAGTCGTTGTATCGTGCTGATGAGTACCTGACGCAAAACTGACGGGTGCAACGCTGCGACCAGACCAGGCTGAATGAACCCTATGCTCAACTCATGTTCAGCAGTCAAGGCGCCACTCAGCGCCAGAATCCCTTTCAACACTTCACCCACATCAGCCGTCATCCCCGGTGCAGCCTCCTCCAACGAGGCTAACTCCCGCCTGACTTGTGCATGCCAGTCAGACGCCTGCAGTGCAAGCGACTCCTCTGAATCCATCGGGACAGCTCGCCCTCGGAACAGGACACTCCGTCCCTGTCTGCTTCCCCACAGGTGCAATGCCAACGCGTGGACAGCCTCACGCTGCACACGGTTAAGCTGTCGTACACTCATATTCATCAGTTCTGCCGTCTGCTCTTGTGTGAGCTTGGCCACAAATCGATGGTAGAGGACATCATAAACACGCCGCAGTTGTGCATCAGGTGCAACAGTCGGTAATGGTTTGAGAGCCTCGATACATTGAATAAGCGCCGCCTGCAATGCGGTGGGACCCGCTGACCGCGCACATCCGATCAGGTCATAAAGCAAGGCTGTCGGTCTATAGTCAGGATCGTACAGGCGAGTCAACGCTTGCAGAAGCGCCTTTTCCGCGGCCAGCAGGTCATTCGAAGACATTAAGCCCACCCAATGGCATTTCCATGGCAGGAATGTGACATGGACTGATGCAACTAACCACTATACACTGAGAATACCAGGACAGGTAATCGACTGGCAACATTGTAGATATGCTTTGGGGTCTGTCAATCGAATCAGTACCACTTTCTTCCTGAGAAGTCCTCGTCGCCTGAGATGTGGTGAAGAAACAGGAGGTGTAAAGGATGAAGCGCTAGTGATCTCTGATGTGTGCCACGAGGAACAATGGCTCTTGTTTGCTGGTAGTGAGGAGGATGATTATGAACAGGCTCTCGCGTCGTGACTTTTTGAAGTTGGCATCTGTGACGATTGGAATAACATTCCTCTCTGCTTGTGGTCAGACGACCAAACCCACAACTGAAGGACAGGCCGAAGAGACGCCCATTGAGGAGCCCGCAGTGGAGAGGGTGGTCATTGAGATGTGGACCCCACATCCGCTAGAGGACAATATTCACATCACCGATTTCGTCAAGGAGAACTTCGAACCCGATCATCCCGACACTGAACTGCGTTTTACTCGAGTACCTAGTGACTGGGAACAGAAATTCAAGACAGCGGCTGCAGGGGGTACCCTTCCCGACATATTCGCCGTTGATGGTATCAACCTGCCGACCTATGCCTCTCGTGGTCTCTGCGCTGACCTGAGCGCAATAATCTCCCAGGAACTCCTGGATGACTATTTCGCCCCTGCGCGCGCCGAGATGCAGTGGAACGGCAAGACATATGCAACAGTCCTCGAGACTAATTCACAAGCCGTCCGGATCAATGTGGACCTAATGGAGAAAGCAGGGGTTAAGCCTCCGGAGACATGGGATGAACTGATTACCACAGGGCAGTTGCTAACCATCGATCAAAACGGTAAGCACCCTAATGAAGCAGATTTTGACTACAACGCCGTTAAGCAATGGGCATTCGAGACATGGTGTTGTCGTGGTGAGGGATCAACATGGATGATCCTGCCCTGGATCTGGATGAACGGCGGCGAGACATATGATCCTGGTACACGCAAAGTCAAGATCGCCGACAAGGAAGCCGTGGAGGCCATCCAGTTCCTGAAGGACTTGGTTCAGAAGTACAAGATATGGCCGAAAGCTGGCATGGCCGAAGCTGGTCCAGAGGGCACATGGTATGGACAAGTAGTGGTGATGAGCACTACAGGGGCCTTTGACCTGGCGAACCTTACAGTGACGAACCCACCAGAGTTCAAGTGGGACATCGCCGAGTGCCCGCGGCCGGCTAACGGTCAGTTTATCAGTGGCGTAGGAGGTTGGTTGCTTTCCGCCAATAAAGACAGTGACAAACTGAAGCAGGTTTTGCCTTTCATGAAGTTTACCACTGAAGACACTTGGCAGATGCACGTGTCCAAGTATGGCTATGCTCTGACTGGTCGCAAAAGCATCGCCGAGAAGAGATTGCAGGAAGTACCACAGCTACAGATATTCCTTGATGCGATGGCGCACGGACGCGCGCGCCCACGCAGCACCCAATATCCTCTAATCACCGACGCCCTGCAACAGGCCTTCGATGAAGCCATTTTCGGTGACCGCAGTCCTGAGGAAGCCCTGGCTGATGCTGCTCTAAAAATCGAAGACGCTCTGGCCAAAGAGAGCAGCGAGTAGATCACACTCTGCTGAGGTCCTGCCCTGGCGATTCATGGGATAACATCAACGACAAAGCGCTGCTGGGGCAGGACTCTCTGCAGGTTGGAGACTACCTATATGCTAACAAGAGAAGTATTTAAGAAACTCGTACACCGGCAGCATTCGCAGTTCGATCATGAGGCTCTATGGGGTTACATTTTTGTTGGTCCCTGGATTATTGGCTTCCTGGTGTTTACCCTAGGGCCTGTAATCACGTCTTTTGGCCTAAGTTTTGCCGATTACGAACTGTTGACCCCGCCGCAGTGGGTAGGGATTAAGAACTACACTGAGTTGCTGACACGTGATCGACTATTCCTTGTCTCACTCTACAACACCATTTACTACACACTATTCAGCGTACCTTTGGGAATTGTGTTGGCTTTCTTGCTGGCCCTGCTACTGAACGTTAGACTGCCTGGCATGAACTTTTTCAGGACAGTTTTCTATCTTCCTTCTGTGACATCTGGTGTCGCTGTGTCACTCCTGTGGATCTGGTTATTCAACCCACAGTACGGTCTGATAAATTACTTACTGCGCTCGATTGGACTGCCGGCACCTGGCTGGCTGGTTGACCCTACCTGGGCCAAACCAGCATTCATCTTGATGAGTCTTTGGGGAGTCGGTGGCACTGCCGTGATCTTCCTGGCTGGACTTCAAGGTATCCCAGACTCCTTGTATGAAGCTGCCATGATCGATGGAGCGAATGTCTGGCAGAAATTCTGGCATGTGACCGTACCAATGATGACACCAGTGGTCTTCTTCAATGTCGTCATGGGAATCATCGGATCATTCCAAGTCTTCACCTCAGCTTACATTATGACCAGCGGTGGGCCGCAGGACTCGACACTTTTCTATGTACTGTATTTGTTCCGCCAGGGATTCCAACTGCTGCGCATGGGCTATGCAGCAGCAATGGCCTGGATTCTCTTCATCATCATGGTTATCCTCACCTTGCTGCAGTTCCGTCTTTCAGAAAAGTGGGTTTACTACGAAGGTGAGGTAAAGGAGTAAGGGAATGACCACTGGGCACGCACAAACCGAAATGCCCGCGCGCGCTCGACGTCTCAGCCGGTACCGAATGCAGAGCCTCGCCGCGAAGATCATCTGGTACGTCACGCTGACAGCCCTAGGTCTTCTGTTTTCCCTGCCTTTTCTTTGGATGATCTCCTCCTCTCTCAAAATCGAGGCCCGCATATGGATCTATCCCCCACAATGGATCCCTAATCCTATTCTCTGGGAGAACTACCCAAAGGCCTTGGAGCTTATGCACTTCTGGCAGCTACTTAAGAACACTATGTTTCTCACCGGCGTAGGTACATTGGCTGTGGTCTTGTCCAGTTCTTGGATCGTCTATGGGTTTGCGCGGTTGAATTTCCCTGGCAAGAACTTCATCTTTATGGTCTTGCTTGCCACAATGATGCTTCCGGGGCAAGTGACGATGATACCCAGGTTCATCATGTTCAAGGAGCTCGGATGGCTAAACACCTATTTCCCCTTGCTTGTCCCCGCTCTTTTTGGAGATGCTTTCTACATTTTCCTATTGCGCCAATTTTACCTCGGCATCCCCACCGAGCTTGACGACGCAGCAAAGATCGATGGCTGCAACTACGCAGGCATCTGGTGGTGGATTATCCTACCGCTCTCAAAGCCAGCGCTGGCAACCGTGACCGTATTCTCAATTATCCGGGGGTGGAACGACTTCCTATGGCCCTTGATCATCATCGATGACTCGCGGAAGTTCAACCTTGCCCTGGGACTGGCAGCGTTCCGGGGCTTGTATCATACACAGTGGGGATACCTGATGGCCGCATCCGTAGTGGTGCTGTTGCCGGTGCTGGTCCTCTATGCCTTTGCTCAACGCTTCATCGTCCAGGGCATAACACTTACCGGTCTGAAGGGGTAAGGCTCCCTGGCATGGGCGAAACTAACAGATTGAAAGATGGGACTCATTCTCCTGGTGGTCTTGGTATCAGACCCTGGTTGGTGGACAGCAGCTCACTGCGAAGTCAGAAGCCTGTGCACTCGACGCTAGCTCTAGTCTAAAGTCAAGTTTTTCACTCCAACCCGCCTCTCGGAATTCAAGGGATAGAAAGGTGTGTGCTGATTAGC
>CAZHBB010000051.1:13824-19950 GCA_964530185.1 uncultured Anaerolineales bacterium | reverse complement strand
AACGGCGTCCGACGGACCTCATCGAAACGGCGATCATAGGAGACGCCCCCTTGCGGGCTGAAGGCTGCCCGCAGGTAGTCAAGCAGGTCTGGGACAACCACCAACAACGCGGGCTGTCCCAGACGGAGTCTCTCGTTGGCGATAGCCGCCGCCAGATGGGTCTTGCCACAACCGACCCCGCCTAGAAAGATCAGCCATCCATCCGGGTGAGCAGCGTAGCGGCGGGCCGTCGCCAGGGCATTGGTCAGGCTCTCAGCCGCCTCCGCATCCACCTCCCCTTGCCGCAGGTCGAAGGAGTCTAGCGTCATCTCCTGGTAGTAGGGCAGCATGTTCAGATCCACGGACACCCGATCGGCACCACTCAGCCGATAGTCTGGCGCCAGGATTGTGACGATGTCCACCAACTCTGGATCGGCAAGCCGCGAGCGCAGACGGGGGTCGAGGCGATCCAGCTCCTGGTTAGTTGTGATCACGGTGGGGAGACGCGCGACATAGCGATAGTTGAGCAACTGGAATAGCTTCTCCAGCGCCCAGGACGTGGCGTTCTCCGTTCCCAGGTCATCCAGGATCAAGACCGGGGCCGTCCGCACCTCCTCAAAGCGTTCACTGTACGGCTGGGGACTTCCCGGCGCGTATGTGGCCCGCAGGTGATCCAGTAGATCAGGCACTGTGACGAAGAGGGGTACGATCCCGCGTTTCAGGACCTCATTGGCGATCGCTGCTGCCAGATGGGTCTTGCCCGAACCATACCCACCGATGAGCAGAAGCCACCCCTTGGGCTCGAGTGCGAAAGCACGCGCAGCCTGATAGGCTGCGCGCAGATTGCGCTGCCGCTCCGGTGAGAGCCCATGTCCATCGGGATGAAACGACTCAAAGGTATATCGGCCCAGGAGCTCCAGGTTGCTCAGCGAGCGCAGCGTCATCTCCTGGCGCGTCTCGAGTTCCTTCAAGCGACAGGTGCAAGGAAAGAGCTTCCCAAACATGGGATGTCCGACCGGGACATCCAGCCGCACATAGCCCAACCCCTTACAAATAGGACAGTTGGGATCTCCCAGCCCCTCTGCAGCCTGGTTCAGGCTCTCAGTGGCGGACGATTCGGTCGTAGTGTTCTTCGATGTAGCGTCGCGCTTCCGCTTCGCGATCTCGTCCGCCAGACCGGCCGCCAGCTCCTCGATCGATTTCATCCCTTCCCTCTGCCTGCCATCGTTCCAGGATCGCACGCACATACTTCCAATTTCGCTTGTTCAGCCGTGCCGCCTCACGGAACGCCTCCTCAATCCACTCCGGCGGGTACGACCGTTCGGCCTCCAGCAACTCCTCGCTGAGCAGTGCCGTCAGCGGGCCAATCGTCTGTTCGTACAACGTGAAGATGTTGGGACGCTCCTCATCATGGGATCGGCTGAGGTCCGCCCCCCGTTCCAATGCCGACACAGCGGCGCGTCCCTGCGGGCTATTAGCGAAATAGCGTACCTGCACGGCTCCTTGAGCATCCTGCCACTCATGCCGTAGCAGAACTCCATCCGCCACTGCGGCCGCCAACCCCTCCCGCAATCTCACCTCAAACTCTTCTCGGCCCAGCGCCTGCCTGACACGAGGATCGGCCCGAAGCTCATCCTCCGTGATCCAGGGAGCCACGTTCGACCGCAGCCGCGCCAGCCGCCAGAGCACCAGCAGGATCACCTTCAGCTCGTCCAGGTCATCGACCAACGGCACAATCTGAGTGAAGACAGCCTCTGGCAATGCGACCAAAGCGCTGCGCCGCTTAGCGAAACCTGGAAACCGCGGGGTTCGAGTCATGGGACATCAACCGGCGACATAGGTACGGCGTACTCGTCGGGAGCGACCCGCGTGTAGACATCGGCGAACTTGGTCAACTTCTTATTGAAGTAGAGCTGAATTGTCCCTGTGGGACCACTTCGGTGCTTGGCGATGATGATATCGGCAATATTGCGATTGGGCGTGTCTTCTCTATACAACTCCTCCCGATAGATGAACATCACAATGTCGGCATCCTGCTCCAACGACCCCGACTCACGCAGGTCAGAGAGCACCGGGCGCTTGTCCTTGCGCTGCTCCACCGCACGCGAGAGTTGAGAAGCTGTTATAACAGGGACGTCGATCTCGCGGGCCAGTCCCTTCAGCGAACGGGAGATATAGGAGACTTCCTGCACCCGATTCTCAGCGCGCACCTCAGAGTCCATCAACTGGAGGTAATCCACAAAGATGATGTCCAATCCGTGCTCCGAAGCCAACCGTCTACACTTGGTGCGCAGTTGGATCACCGTAATCGATGGCGTGTCGTCGATATACATGGGCAGTTCAGAAAGCAGCCCGATCGCCTCGGAGAAGGCCGGCCATTCATCCTCCTCGAGCTGCCCCAGCCGCAACCGCTGGGCGTCGATCCCGCTGATCTGCGAGACCAGGCGCTGAACCAATTGCTCGGCCGACATCTCCAGGCTGAAGAGCGCCACCACCTTTCCTTCCTGCGCCGCGTGCAGGGCGAAACTCAACATCAATGACGTCTTGCCGACCCCAGGACGGGCAGCCAGGATCAGGAAGTCAGACTTCTGGAAGCCCCCGAGAATGTGATCCAGGGAGCTGAAACCGGAGGGCACGCCCAGCAGCTCCCCACGGTGACGATAGAGATTGTCGATCCGGTCGTAGAAGCGTGGGATGATCTCCTGGATGGGCTGGAGATCCCGCGTGGTGCGCCGCTGCGACACACCAAACAATGCCTTCTCCGAATAATCCACCACCTGCTCGACACCCAACGCTTCATCATAAGCGTAGCGCGCGATAACATCGGCTGCATCAAGCAGACGCCGCCGCACCGCAGCCTCTTCGACCAGATGGGCGTAGGTCTCAATACCCACAGCGGACGGCACAGCAGTGATCAACCGGGTGACGTAGGCCGATCCCCCCACAGCCTCCAGTCGGTCCTGATGGTCGAGCTCCGTGGTCAACGTGAGGAAGTCGATAGGATCACGGCGCTCATGGACCCGGATCATCGCCTCGTAGATCCAGCGGTGCTTCTGGAGGTAGAAGTCATCGGCCTGCAAGACAGGCAATACCTTGAAGATCGCCTCCGGGTCGATCAGCAGCGCCCCGAGGACGGCCTCCTCAGCTTCGACGTTCGCAGGAACCCGCTTATCAGGTGCAGGCATAGCTATGTGTGTCCTCTCCTTTACACATGGGGACCCCAGACGCTCACCGGCAGTGAACGCATAACTTACTCAGCCTGTCTCGTGCGGCTCATCCATATTGAGCGAGCTGAGGAAGTCGCGGAACACGTTCAGCCCCTCGCTCTTGTCCCCCATCATCTTCTCCTGGAGGTCAGGCTCGGGGACGACGCTCGCGGCATCCATCACTTCCTCGGCCACATAGATGGGTACACCCACCCGCACCGCGATGGCGATCGCATCACTGGGCCGGGAGTCGATCTCGATCTCAGCATCGCCCACGGAGACCACCAGTTTGGCATAGAACGTGTTCTCCGAAAGGTCGTTAACATAGATATAGCGGAGCTCGCCACCCAGGGCATCGAAAATGTCGACGATGAGATCGTGGGTCAGGGGGCGCAGAATGTCGATCCCCTTGGCTCCCACCGTGATAGCCTCCGCCTCGCATGGACCGATCCAGATAGGAAGGTAACGCTCAGCATCAACCTCCCGCAGGACCACAATCCGATGCGAAGACACGATACTGACCTGGACCGCCTCGACTTTGACCTCTATCATCATCCACTCTCCGTGAAACCCTCTCCCAACGGCACAATGTTATTATACCCCTGCGAAGGCGAAGTCAACGGCCGCGGGATCCGCGTCATGGCCCCCCTCCGAAGCGAGAGCGGGAGAAGCGCCGATAGCTACCACCGCGACGGCCACCCGTCGGCATTCTCCAGCCAAGGCTTAATCCCAGGGCCACCAGGACCACCGTCGCTGGGATGGCGGGCATATACAGACGATCGTGGGCGATGGGGCCAGGCAGCATGAGATGGTAGACGATGGTGAGAAGGAGAATCCCCAGAGCTGTAATGCAACCACGGAGGCGCCAGGCACCCCGTAGGGCCACCATCCATAGACCGAGCCGCCCCAGGGCGAGGGTCCACCATATGACTCCGGCATTCCGTGGAATATGACGCCCCCGTTCCTGCCACAAGGCCCACCAGGCGTCACCCACAGCCCCCCTGGCAAGCGACCAGGCCATCCGCTCGCCGATCAGGGGCACCGTACCAGTCGTCTCCCAGCCACGACCGGTCAGTGCTCGATACCATAGACGATGGCCTGGGTCTATCAGGCTCTCAGCCACACCCGCCAGATGGGTGGTCACAAAAGCGCACCCATGCCGCCGCAGGATTCGGCGCGCAGTGGACGTCGCTCGAGCAGCCCAGAGGAGCCTTGTCCGACAGTCCACATCGGCCCGCTCACGCACGTGCCGTGATACCCCCACCACCTGATCATAGAGATATTCCCAAGTGTCCGTCCAGGGCTCCGCCTCCACTCCCCGCACCCTGGCGAGGACCGCCACGGCACTGACACGCGCCAGGTTCTCCTCGAAAGCGGTCGACAGCAGCCAACGGCCAAAGACCAGCCGGTTGCGCATGACCCAGGGCGCGAGGCAGAGCGTCAGACCGGCGAGCATCGCGCCGAGCGGGCGCCAGGCAGCACCTCCACAGCGATGGACAAGGTTCCCCCCTGCCACCAGAAGAATACCGACTGCCAGATAGAGCGGGTTGGGCTTGGTCAGCAAGACCAGCCCCCACACAACTCCCACTCCCCACCCCCACCGCGGATCTGGGTTACGCAACAGGCGTAATGTGGTCCAGAGGGCCAGCGTCAGCAGAGGCAACAACAGCGCCTCCGCCAACAGGTAGCCGGTGAAGCGCTGCGTCGTCCCGTTAAGCGCATAGATCAGCCCCGCCAGAGGTCCAACCCAGAGGGAAACCCTACCCGGAATGCCGACCTTTGCCCGGGCATGAGAGGCCACCTCCCGCGCCAGGACCACCGTCAGTGCGGCGGTCAGGACCTCCAACAGAATCTGCAGGACAGCCACGTAGCGTGGAGCCTCGCCCAAGGCCGCGTAGATACCGGCCAGGGACAAGGGGTAAAGAGGCGAACGCACCGCGGTAGGACAGAAGGGCGGTCCCCACCCAATGGCGAAGCCACGACCCGCCAACAGGTTCACCGCCAGCAGATGATAGCCCTCTGCGTCCACCAGGTCCAGCGGATGGGGATGAAAATGGACCAGCCAGGCTGCGCGGACCCACGCCGTCAGAGCCAGGGAGAACACAGCCACCCCATGGGCGAGGGAGCAATCAGTCAGTGAAGGTATGTTCCGCGATAATCCTGATCCCATCGAGCGTCAGCCAGGGGTCCACGGCTGAAAAACAGCCCGTCAACGGTGCGACGATACTTGAGAGCCCCCCCGTAGCAATGACCTGGGCCTGAGCCCCCATCTCATCCCGGAAGCGCGCCACCATGCCCTCCACCAGCCCCACATACCCCAGGACCACGCCTGCCTGGATCGCATGGACTGTGTTGGTTCCTATTGCATGAGGCGGGGCACTGAGGGGAACCTGGGGCAATTGCGCCGTGCCACTTGCCAGGGCCCCCGCCGCCAGGTTCAACCCCGGTGCGATAGCGACGCCCTGAAACACTCCCTTCTGAGAGACCGCGGTGAACGTGGTGGCCGTCCCGAAGTCCACCACGATGCAGGCATCATGGACGCGGTCATAGGCCGCCACAGCGTTGGCGATCAGGTCAGCCCCCACCTCAGCCGGATTGTCGACGGCGAAGGCCAACATCGCACTTGTCTCATGACCGATCACCAGCGGCACGCCCGGGCTCTCAGCTGCCAACAGCGTCCGCAGACGGCCTGTCAGGGGCGGCACGACGCTGGCGATCGCCACGTGATCAAACGCCCCCATCCCAAGGCCAGCCTCTCGCATCAGGGCACGCAGCAACACCCCGTACTCATCAGACATTTTGTCCCTTACCGTGCGCACGCGCCAATGGTGCAGCCACTTGATGCCGTCATGTACCCCAAAGACGATATTCGTGTTGCCAATATCCACAGCCAGCAGCATCAGCACCTCCCAATCACGTGGACAATGTCCCCAAGTCTAAT
>CAZHBB010000051.1:0-13724 GCA_964530185.1 uncultured Anaerolineales bacterium | reverse complement strand
ACAGCCAGCAGCATCAGCACCTCCCAATCACGTGGACAATGTCCCCAAGTCTAATGGCTTTTGGGAACGGCACAAAGCGAACGGCTGTTCACTCGGTGCAAGTCTCCATAGCCTGGATGCCGAGTCTCTGGAGAAACCTGAAGGTAACGGCATAGAGGGTTGAGGCGCATCCTTTGCTCACTATGGTATAATGACCCCGTGAAAAAACAGGGCTTCCAGATCGCACTGACGATCATCCTCAGTATCGCAGCCGTCATCCTGGCGTTGCGGGGCATCAGCATCAGGGATGTACAGATAGCCCTGGCCCAGGTCGACTGGCGTTGGATGTGGATCAGCCTGATCCTGATCGTCGTAACCCTTTTCATCCGCGCGGCCCGCTGGCGTGTCCTATTAGGATATGCGCTTTCGTGGCGCGATGCCCTGGGCCTCATCGGCATCGGCTACCTCATCAGCGGTGTACTGCCGCTGCGAGCAGGAGATCCAGCCCGGGCCGTAGGCGCCACGCTGCGGGGCAAGATCTCGGCACTGGCGGCACTCTCGACGGTCGTCGTGGAGCGCGTCCTCGACATGTTGCTGATCATACTCATCCTGGTGGCAACCCTGCCGCGGGTGCCTGGCCTCCAAGCCTATCTGGCCTCGGGAGAGATCGGCGGGGGACTCTCGCTGACGTCCATGCTCATCCTCAGCGGGGGCCTGACGGTCGCCATCCTGCTCCTTTTCATCTCATTGGCGGTCTTCCCCAAAACGGTGGAGCGCCTCGCCCAGGCAGCCCTCGTCCGCCTCAAGGTCTCGCACCCCGAACGCTGGTTGCGCCCGGTCCGCAGCGTGACCGAGGGTCTGGGGGCACTGCGCTCGGCCAGGGATGGGTTGATCATCCTACTCTGGTCGCTGTTGCTCTGGACCGTGACAGCATCCTACTTCCTGACCATGCTCTGGGCGTGTCAGGCTTTTCTGCCTGAGGGCTCACCTCTGATGGCCCTGGTCGCCATGTGGGCCAGTGCTTTCGGCATGGTCTTTCCAGCGACTGGCGGCATAGGCTCGTTTCACTTTGCCGTGCGGGAAGCCCTGTTCTGGGGCTTCAGTGTACCCCGTGACTTCGGCTTTGCTTACGCGGTGCTGGTGCACGCCCTGCCCTACCTCATAGGCATCGCCGTCGGCGCTCTGACCTTACTCCTCTGGGGTATGTCCCCCCGACGCCTGATCGCCCGCGGGCAGACCGTGAGCCAGACAGCCGACGATGCGTCAGAACCTGAAACCCGATCGGAGCCCGATCTCGCTTAGAAGAAACCTGGAGGCTCACTCATGCAGTATTTGATCACTGGTGGCGCCGGCTTTATCGGCTCGAACTACGCTTCCCGCCTGCTGAAGCGGGGGGAGCAGGTCACACTGTACGACAATCTATCCCGACGTGGGGCCCAGGCCAATCTGCAGTGGCTGGCGTCCACCTATGGAAAGGATGCCTTTCGCTTCGTGCAGGGGGACGTACGCGATCCCGCCCTGCTGACCGCGGCGGCTTACGAAGCCGACGTGATCGTCCATCTGGCCGCTCAAGTCGCGGTCACGACGTCGGTAGAACAGCCACGCAGGGACATTGAGATCAACGCCCTGGGCACGTTCAACGTGCTGGAGGCCGCACGGCTCTCGCCCAAACGCCCCATCGTGGTCTATGCGTCCACCAACAAGGTCTACGGGGCCCTCGACGAACTGGTCCACGAGGAACGTGAGACCCGCTATGTGCTGCGAGACTATCCCAATGGCATCCCAGAGACCTATCCTCTCGATTTCCACTCCCCCTATGGCTGCTCGAAGGGCGCGGGAGATCAGTATGTACGCGACTACGCCCGCATCTACGGACTCCCTACGGTGGTCTTTCGCCAGAGCTGCATCTATGGCCCTCGCCAGTTCGGGATCGAGGATCAAGGCTGGGTGGCATGGTTTATCATCGCCACGCTCCTGGGACGGCCCCTCACGATCTACGGCGACGGCAAGCAGGTGCGGGACCTGCTCTACGTGGAGGATTTACTAGACGCTTACGATGCCGCTATCGGGCGTATGCCTGCCATCTCCGGGCAGATCTACAACGTTGGAGGCGGCCCCAGCAACCAGATCTCCATCTGGCGGGAGTTTGGCCCGCTGCTCGAAGAGATCCTCGGACACGCCATCCCCGTCAGTTGGGGGGATTGGCGCCCTGGCGACCAACGTGTCTTCGTCGCCGACATCCGTAAGGCGCACCGTGACCTGGGATGGTGCCCCCAGGTTGACGTAGAGACCGGCATTCGCCAGCTTTCCCGCTGGGTCATGACCCACCGGGAGCTGCTGGAACGCTATCTCGCCCAGGCATAGCGAGGCGACTCGACAGGAGGCCACGTGACGACACCCGAAAAACCGACGCCCCCCCTGCGCGTGCTCATCGTCCTGACCTATTATCGACCCCATACCAGCGGGCTGACGATCTACGCTGAGCGTCTGGCCCGCGGCCTTGCCGCGCGCGGCCACCAGGTGACCGTGCTCACCAGCCGCTACAGCCGTCGCCTGCCGCGCCATGAAGTGAGAGACGGCGTCCGCGTAGAGCGCGCTCCTGTGCTCTTCCGGGTCAGCAAGGGCGTGATCATGCCGACGTTTGGCTTCCTCGCCTGGAAACATGTGAAGCAGGCCGATGTCGTCAGCCTGCACCTCCCCCAGTTTGATGCGGCGGGGGTGGCCCTCCGTGGGAGACTCCTCCATAAGCCCACGTTGCTGACCTACCACTGCGATCTGATGCTCCCGCCGGGAGTGTTCAATCGCCTGGTCAACCAGACCGTGCACCTGATGAACCAGTTAGCGGGCAGGTTCAGCCATGGCGTGATTGCTTACACCGAGGACTTCGCCCGGCATTCGCCCTATTTACAGCGCTTTCAACACAAACTCCACGTCATTCCCCCGCCCGTAGAGCTCCCCCCCATGACCCAATCGGGCATTGTGGCGTTTGCGCGCATGCACAACCCCGAAAACAAGCGTCCCGTCATTGGCATGGCGGCGCGCCTGGCGAGCGAGAAGGGCGTGGAGGTGCTCCTTGAGGCTCTCCCAACGATCCTGGAACGCTACCCCGATGCCCTGGTGTTATTCGCTGGGCAGTACCGCAACGTCCTCGCCGAGGAGGCCTATGCGCGGAGATTGATGCCGCGCATCAGGCAGTACGAGGAACGCGGGCAGTGGAAGTTCCTGGGTGTGCTCGACCCGCTGCAGATGGCGGCCTTCTACCCCAATCTGGACGTCATCGTGGTACCTAGCCTCAATTCCACCGAGTCGTTTGGCCTTGTGCAGGTTGAAGCCATGCTGTGTGGAACCCCAAGCGTTGCCAGCGACCTCCCAGGTGTGCGGCAGCCCGTACTACAGACAGGCATGGGCGAGATCGCCCCTGTAGGTGATCCTCGGGGGCTGGCTCAAGCGATCCTGAAGGTGCTGGAGAGACACGACACCTATCTCCGACCGCGAGAGGAGATCGCGCGTCGCTTCTCGACACAGCGTACTGTGCAGGACTATGAGGCGCTGTTTTACCGCATGCTGGACGCGATGGACCGCGGGGATGAGGGGCAGCCATGACACTGGATCATCCTTCATGAGGAGGAGAAGAACTGATGTCCAAAGCCACCCTGTACTTCGATGATCTGAATGAGGACTTCGAGGTGAAGACAGGGCGTCGGACCATACAGTGGGAAGACGTCCAGTTGTTTGGCAGATTGACCGGCGACGATCACCCCCTCCACATGGATCAGGAGTACGCCGCGACCACGCCATATGGCGCGCCTATCGCCCATGGCGCGCTGGTCCTCTCCATTGCCATCGGCCTCGTCTACGAGGCCACCCAACAGGTCAATGTCCTGGAGGCGTTCACCCAACTCCGCTGGCGTTTTAAGGCCCCAGTGATGATTGGAGATTCCATCTGGGTGCAGTTGCGGTACCACAGCAAGCGGAGCATGCCGGACTATCATGGAGGGCTGGCGACCTTCGATGTCACCATACGGAACCAGCGGGACGAGATCGTCCAACAGGGGCAATGGACAGCCCTTCTCAGAAGCCGGCCCCAGGACGCATAGCGGGACCCAAACAGCGATCAATAGGCTGGGCCAGGGGAGATCTCCCCTGGCCCGATGTACCTCTCCCAACGACGCGCTTCAGGACGCAATCTGCCCATCCCGCAACTGCACGATGAGATCCACGAACTCGTCCACGAGCGGATCGTGCGAGGCCATCAGGATCGTGACATGCTCTTCGCGCACGATGTCGTGGAAAAGCCCCAGGATCTCCCGCGCCGTCTCACTATCAAGCTCGCCCGTAGGCTCATCGGCCAGGATAAGCAGTGGATTGTTGGCCAAAGCTCGGGCGATCGCCACCCGCTGCTGCTGACCACCTGACATCTCGTAGGGTCGATGGTCGGCCCACTTGCGGAGTCCCACCAGGTCTAGACAGTACATCGCCCGCTGGTAGCGTTCTTTGGCGCCCACGCCTTTGATGCGCAGCATGAGCTCAACGTTCTCGTAGGCCGATAAGGTGGGAAGCAGGCCAAAGGACTGGAAGACAAAGCCCAGTTGCTCGCGCCGCCATTGCGTGAGCTGTCGGTCATTCAACGTAGAAAGATCATAGCCCAACACCCGCACGCTGCCTGAGGTGGGTCGATCGAGACCACTCAGACAGTTGAGCAAGGTGGTCTTGCCGCTGCCGGATCGTCCCTTGAGCGCGATGAACTGCCTCGGTGCAAGCCGCAGGTTAAGTCCACGTAACGCCGGCACCTCAATATTGTTGCCGATCTTGTAGACGCGCCACAGATCCTCTGTCTCAACGGCGTACTCGAAATCGAGAATCGGTAACCGGGTTGCCATAGCCTACTCTCCACGCTTCCATCTGAATTCGCCGCGCATCAACCGGTTCAGCAAACCACTCAGCCCGCGGTTCTTGCGCGCTTCCTCAAAGCTTGTCGCTAATGCTTCCGCGTCATGCACATGATCGAGATCCACATTGGTAGCCGGCAGGACCAGAATACCCTCCTCTGTCAGCTCGATCCTGGCCCGTCCCTTGATCCCCAAATACTCCAGGAACTCCTTCGGGATCTGCAGACGTCCAGCCGAGTCCAGGACCGTCAGTTCCTCGAAGATCTCCTCAGCCTCTTCCCCCTCTTCGCCGGCTGCCTCCGCCTCCTCAGTGTGGTTGGCCCGAGAGCGCACAGTCTCAGTTGCCAGCCGCCCATCGCGGATTGCTACCACTCGATGCACATGGCGTGCGATACCTGGATCGTGGCTCACGATCAACGTCGTCACGCCCAGCTCGCGATTGAGCTTGTTGAACAGCCCGTAGATCGTCTGCGCCGTGACGGAGTCCAACTCCCCCGTCGGCTCATCAGCCAGGAGGAGCTTTGGGTTGTTTGCCAACGCCACGGCGATAGCGACGCGCTGCTGCTCACCACCCGACAGCTCTGAAAGATGATGGCGCATGCGGTCCGCCAGCCCCACCAGCTCGAGCAACTCCCGGGCGCGCCGATCCACCTGTCGTCCCGATTGTCCCGCCAGCACCATGGGTAGCTTGACGTTCTCCAATGCATTGAGGTAGGGAATCAGGTTGCGGGCGCCATGCTGCCACACGAAACCCACCTCGGAGCGTCGATATTCATTGAGCTCCCGGTTGGACAATTTGAGCAGGTCCTTGCCGTCCACCCAGGCCCGGCCGGCTGAGGGGCGATCGAGTCCCCCCAGGACATTCATCAGGGTCGTCTTTCCGCTCCCGCTGGCCCCGACAATGCCTAGCAACTCCCCCCGCCGTACCACCAGATCAAGGCCCTGTAGCGCAACGACCTCCAGATCGGCGATCTTGTAGATCTTGACCAGATTGTCGCAGACGATAAAGGGCTGTGCTGCTCCATTGTCTCCGGAGCGTGTGTCAATCCGCTCTGCCATAGTCCTCTTCTTCCCTCAAACGAATTCTGATTCCTTCGGGCGAGGCGACAACTCTTTCAAGCTGTCTCGCCCAACTTCACCGCTTCGAAAATCCGCATCCGACGCAACATCACAATCAACGCAACGAAGGCCACCACAAAGAGAGTGCTGAACAACGCATAGACCCGCACGATCTCCGCCCAGGCCACATCGACAATGTAAGGGGGGATCCTGGAGGCCTCGTCGACGCCAATCTGCAGATAGGGGATGAAGAACGAACTCACCCACCCTCCGAGCAACGTACCGACCAGGCTCCCCATCACAATCAGGAAGGCCAGTTCCCACCCCAGAAAAGCCGACATCTGTCGAGTCGAAAGCCCAACGGCTCTGAGGACACCGAACTCTATGAACCGCCTCCGGAATGAGAAAAGCGCATAGAGAAGGAAACCGACCACAGTCAAAACCGCTGCGGCGACAAAGCCCACGGACAGCAATCCGAAGAGCCCCTGTCGCTCCGGCAGGGCCTGTTCAGCCTCGATCTCGAGCCTCGGTGCGGACCAATCATACTCGTACACATCCAGCTCGTGTTCCACCAGATACTGAATATCGGCGTCTGGAGCCAATTTCATCCAGACCTCGTAAGGATACTGCATACCCACTTGCTCGAAAAAATAGTCAAGATTACCGATGATGAGTGGACCATCGGAAGGATACCATGTGGGGAAGTAGCGGAAAGCCCCTACGACTGTCACAGCGATATCATTGCGCTCGCCGTAGGTCACCACCTCAATCCTGATGCGATCCCCCACATCGAGGAAATTCTCTCGCAGGAAATCTTGGGGCACCAGGACACCATCGCGCTGCACTGCCAGCAGGTTCATCAGTGCGCCCAGACTGTCTCGGGCAAAGTCATCCCGCCAATAACTGATACTCGGAACCTGGGCACGCTCCACCCCCAGAAAGACGCCGTTGGACCGTCCCGTGCTGAGTTGTGCCGTCATGGGATACCGCGCAACACGCATCACGGCCTCCACCCCCGGGGCATTGAGATACTCCGTTACCGGGAGGAAGAACCATCGTGGTCCCTCTTCTTGAGGCGCCGCATTCGTATCCTCTCCCCCCGGTGCCCCGCCCAGCAGCCCACCGAGTCCAGTCGCCAGATTGCCCTCACCTCGCTCCAGGAAGCGCAGGTCAGCGCCCGCTTCATAATACGTCTTATCGTAGAGATGGCGATCGAGGGTATGTGCCAGCGATGCCGTAAATGCTGACAGACTTAAGGTCAAAATGAGGAGCAGCAACGGCGTATTGTAGAAACTGGGGCTTCGAGCCAGGTGACGAGCCGCCATTAACAGCCCCACCGATCGGGTGTGAGAGACCACCCACGCCACCCCGCTCATGATCAAAGGGATGAAACGCAAGAAAAACAGCGCCAGAGCAGTGATCCCCAGGGCTGGTATGAGGAAGAGCAGAGGATTATCGAAAGGCGCTCCTCCGAAGCGGCTCTGCAGGTCCACCAGGACCCCCTGGCTACGCAGAATATAAGCCCCATAGGCTGCGGGGATAAACAACAGAACGTCTAACCCGATGCGCTGCCACCAGGGCTTTCGCAACATGCGGGCCTGTTCGCGTTTGTAAGAGACAATCGTGTGGCTCGCCGCCCCAAAGGTCGGGAAGACCTGCGCGACCATGCCCACAGCCACCGCCAGCATGCCCAGGCGCAGCGTCCCCATGGTCACTGTGACCCGCAGAGCATCCAATTGCGCACCGAAATCGAGGAAACTACGAGCCTGCCCCATCAGCCGCGCGATCGATTGCCCGATAGGCATGCTGAGCCCCAGGGCTACGGCACCCAACAGCAGACTCTCGAGCGCAGCAATCCCCACCATCTGGATCGCCATGGCGCCACGGCTCCGCAGAACTGCGACCTCATTACGGCGAGTCTCCGTCAGTAGAGAGGATGTGAGACTGATGAAAGCCAGTAACAGGCCCAGGATAGGAATGCTGAAGGCGTAGAGGAGAATCGTCAGCAAGGATGACGACCGCCGATAGTCCAACAACGCATCCAACGGCGATCGACCGAGTGTTGTATTGGGCATCAGCGTCGCCGCGTGCTGTACCACCGACATCGTACGTCGGATCAGGGCATTGGCGTCGGTGTGCTGGATCTGGTGGCCATCCATCACCAGATACCACACGGCTGTGTAGACCTCGTTCTTCATCTGAGACCCAAGGGTGTTGACGAAGGTCTCCTCAGGTACCAACATGCGCTCGGTGAACGCCTGCGGTCTGAAAAACCAGTAACTCTCGTGGGGGTCCTCGGCCTTCCAGATGCCCGCGACACGGACCGGGAGTTGCAGGTCCGTCACGAAACCCTCGGGATCCCGCACCCTCGTGTAGGCGATATAGGTCTCACCGACCTGGATCCCCAACTGTACGGCAAAGTCCTCATGAATCAGGACCTCGACGGCAGCCCCTTCCTCTGGTGGCGCATAGACGGGAAAGTGGCCTTCCGTCACCGTGATGTGATCAGCTAGATCACTGATGAAGGAAAAACCCACCCAGGCCAGGGGGGAGACGGTATTCTCGAACGCTGATGTCTCATCGGCAAACAGGCCAAACGGCTCTGTGGTCGCATATCGCACCACCTGCAGCAAGGGTAGGCCCAGGCTTGAGCCAGCCTCCTCGGTCAAATAGCGATCGACCTCGACCAGATCCTCCCATTCCTTGTTGCCGTAGATGCTGCCATCATAGCGGAAGAGAAAGGTCAGTGGAGGGATCGTCCCCGAGGAACTCCCCTCCACTGAGATGTTCTTGAGGAAAATGCGATAGTAAACGGCATCCGCATACGTGGGGATGCTCACCATCAACCCAATCGCCACTACCAGGCCGAGCACCGTCGCGATGGCCAACCACGGTTGGGCCGTCAGCCGCTTGGCGACGACCACAACAATGGCCCAGAAACGCTTCAGGGTAGCCATCGCTCGGTCCACCACGTTAGGGTGCGATCACAACCTGACCCTCGGTCACACCATCCAGGATCTCCACCCGGTCGGCTGCCCGGATGCCCAGGCGCACGTCGATGCGCCGCTGAGCACCACCCTCCTGCACCACCACGAAGGAGCGCCCCTCGAAGGTACGCACCGCCTGAGGCGGTAGCCAGAGCGTATTCTCCGAGCGTTCAAGCTCAACCGTCAGACGCAGGCGATCCCCGATCTCGTACCCGGCCTCAAGCAGATCGACTCCCACCAGGGTGATACGTACCGACTTGTCCTCATCCTCCACGCCCTCGGAACGGCCACCGCCACCGTAAGGATAGGGCAGGCGACGGATCACACCCTTGATCGTCTCTCCAGGGCGGTTGAGGAACTCGGCCTCTACCTCCATGCCCTCGGCCAGCTCGCTCATCTCGCTATCCTGAAGATCGGCGCTGATCTCCAGCTCGGTGGGATCCGCGATAATCATGACAGGCTTATAGCCCTGGATCTGCTTGCCTTCAATCAGGCTGATCTGCAGAATGACCCCATCGAAGGGGGCCACGATGCGCGCATCGTTGAGCTGGTCCTTGAGCCGGTTCAATGCCAACACGGTACGCGTGACATCCAGGCCAATCTGAATCTCGTTAAGCTGCATCTGCGCAAGGTCCAGGTCCATCTTCGCCAATTCGATATCGTACTGGGTGCGCTGCTTGGCCTTGAGCGCATCCTGATACTGCGCTTCTGCGATCTCCAAATTCCATTGGGCTTCCTGGACCGCCTTGGCATACGCCTCACGCACCTCTGGCCGCTCCCACGAGCGGTCCAATGACTTGTTGTATTCGTCTTGGGCATCGGCAAGTCTGGTCCTGGCCCGCTCAAGATTAATGCGGGCGCTGATGAGCTGAACGTCACTGGTGCTCAGCTCCAACTTGGCGACACGTAACTCCGCGGCGTGTACACTGTTCCGAGCCTCGGTGACGCGGCGGTCATAGTCCATCTGGACCGCCTGCAGCTCCGCCTCCTTCTGCGTGATCTGGTTTTTCAGATCCGTCACCTCAAGCTCAGCCAGCAGATCCCCCTCCTTGACCTCGTCGTTACGCCCCACATAGACCTCGTCCACGTATCCCCCGGTCTTAAAGAAGAGTTCCTCTTCGCGGACAGGCGCAACTCGACCCGAGAACTGCATCAGTCGGACCACGTCACCCCGCTGGACCACATAGGTAGGATTAGAGGGCACGATGGAGGTCGGAATTGGCGTCGGTGTAGGCTCTTCTCCCCCAGTACCGCCAGCAGAGGGAAGCGATGCACAGGCCCCCAGGCTGAGCATCATCCCAATCAATGTCACCAGTGACACCAGCGTGGCCAATCTACGTTGCATCATCAGCTACTTCCTCCTGAGCAGGTGATTCATATACCAAATACAAATTATAGCACTCTTTTGCCCCTTGGGACCTTCCATTCGCTTAACAACTCTCAACGCCTATGACCTCATGTCATTCCAGGTGCTCAGCCGCACGACACACGGTCATCTTCCAGCCTCCCAAAGTCCGGCCCGCACGGCCATCTGACGCCGTGCACGTATTAGCGCATAGTCGGGCTCGAAGTCGCCCTGCACCTCGTTGAGATGCCGGTACAGCCCCTCCTGCGCCATAAGTTCCTCGTGCGTACCCACCTGCGTAATATGGCTCCCCTCCAGCACCACAATCTTATCAGCGCTCCTGATCGTCGATAGACGATGCGCAATGATCACTGTCGTCCGTCCCACCATGAGCCGTTCCAACGCCTCCTGAATCAACATCTCCGTCTGCGTATCCACCGAAGACGTCGCCTCATCCAGGATCAAGATGGGGGCATCCTTGAGCACAGCGCGCGCGATAGCCAGGCGCTGTTTCTGTCCCCCCGAGAGCTTGACACCGCGCTCACCGATAATGGTATCATAGCCGTCTGGCAGTCGCTCCAGAAACTCGTGAGCGTTAGCGATCCTTGCTGCTTCAACGATCTCCTCCTCTGTGGCATCAGGCCGGCCAAAGAGGATATTGTCACGCGCCGTACCATGGAAGAGAAAGACATCCTGCAACACCATACTGATCTGCCGCCGCAGGCTCTTGAGCGTCAAGTCGCGGATGTCGTAGCCATCCAGGCGAATGGCACCCTCGCAGACGTCATAGAAGCGTGGGATCAGGCTGGCGAGAGTACTCTTGCCGACACCCGTAGGCCCCACAAGCGCCACAACGCTTCCCGCCGGGATGTGCAGGTCGATGTCCTCCAACACTGGCTGGCCCTCGACATAGTGGAAACTCACACCGTCGAACTCGATCTCGCCACGTGCTCGACCGGGCAATTCGATGGCATCGGGCCGCTCTTTGACATCGGGCTCCACCTTCAGCAGCTCCGATACCCGTTCGGCCCCGGCAATCGCCTGCTGCACATTCTCCCATGCCCCGCTCAGCACCCGCACAGGCTGATAGAAAAGCCCAAGATAGAGGAAAAAGGCCACCAACTCCTCCAGTGGTAGGGTCTGGTTAAGCACCATGCGGCCGCCGAAGTAAATCAGGACGATAGTCCCCAACGAGGACGTCAGTTCCACAAACGGGTGAAAGGTCGCCATCAGCCGCAGCGCACGAAGCAGGGAGTCGCGGTAGCGGGAGATGTGATGGCCGATCCGTTGAGCCTCCAGGTCCTCACGGGTGAAGGCCTTGATCTCACGGATGCCAGCCAGATTGTCGTTAAGGGTCGCGTTGAGCTCCCCCAGCTCCTGCTGCCGCTGCCGGAAAGCAGGTCGCACATACTTCGTGAAGCCCTGGGCAGCCAACACGATGAGCGGGATGGGGATCATCGTCAGCAGCATCAGTCGCAGGCTGTACCCGGTCAAAATCACCGCCACTCCCACGAACATGAGAGCGTTGACGGCAACATCGGGGATCGCATGCGCAATCAGGGTCTCGAACATATCCGAGTCATTCACCATGCGAGACATCAGATCCCCGGTTTTGCGGTCCTCATAGAAGCGCAATGAGAGGCGCTGCAGGTGGCGATAGATGTCCTTACGCACATCGGCCACAACGCCCCAGCCGGCAACGTGCGCCATGTAGCTGCGCATGAACCTCAGGACGGCCCGTACCAGGTAGAGCCCCAGAGCCAGCAGGGTCAGTCTCCCCACCACATTCAGTGAGGCAGCCAAGTTCGCAGGATCCTTGATAATTGCGATCATCTGCTTGATGATCTGGGGCTCGTAAAGTTGGACCGCCGTGAGTGCAAACATGCTGAACACGGTCGCCGCCAACGCCAGCTTGTAGTTCTTGACATATCCAAAGAGAAACTTCAAGGTCCTCATTGATCCTCCTGAATTCCGCGCAGCGCGATCGCGATGTTACATCGTGACGTTACGTCGAGGGCTGCGGTTCCAACACGTCGATAAACTGCTGTTGATACAACCCACTGTACACGCCGCCCAACGCCAGAAGCTCTTCGTGCGTCCCCTGTTCCACAATGTGCCCACCATCCACCACACAGATTAAATCGGCATGTCGAACGGTGCTCAGGCGATGCGCGATCACTACCGCGGTACGGCCGGCCAACAGCTTCTCCAGCGCATCCTGGATCAGGGCCTCGGTCAGCGTGTCGACACTGGAGGTGGCCTCATCCAGGATAAGGATCCGAGGACTGGCCAACACCGCACGGGCAATACACACGAGCTGTCGCTGTCCCACCGAGAGATTGACGCCCCCCTCCTGGACCTCAGTCTCATAGCCCTCGGGCAGACGCTCGATAAACTCGTCCGCATTGGCCAGACGGGCTGCCTCACGCACCTCTTCGTCGGAGGCATCAGGGCGACCAAAGCGGATGTTATCCGCGATGGTCCCCGAAAACAGGAAGGGGTCCTGCGACACAATACCCATCTGCCGCCGCAGAGAACGCTGTTTGACCTCTCGCACATCGACGCCATCGATATACACTGCTCCCTCCGTCACATCGTAGAAGCGGGCAATCAGGTTAGCGATGGAGGTCTTGCCGGCCCCTGTTGGCCCGACCAATGCCACCGTCTGCCCTGGCTCGATGACCAACGAGACATGGTACAACACTGGCTCACCCTCCTGGTAGGCAAAGGTGACATCACGGAGCTCGATACGGCCCTCAATAGGGGGCATCTCGATGGCGTCCGGCCTGTCGGGCACACCGGGCGGGGTGTCCAGCAACTCCACCACACGCTCGCCCCCAGCCATAGCCGCCTGCATCGTCGTGAAGAGCTGGCTGAGCTCACGGATGGGCTGGAAGAAACGGGTGACATACGAGAGAAAGGCAAATACCACGCCAAAGGTCAGGGTGCCCCGGGCCACAGCACAGCCACCGAACCACAACACGATCACGGTAGCCAACGCGCCCAGGAATTGCACGAAGGGGATAAAAATGAAAGAGAGCGTCATGGCGCGCACATTGGCATCCCGATTGGCTCGATTTACCTCCTCGAAACGCTCACGGGAGAGGTGCTCCTGCGCGAAGGCCTGAATGACGCGCATGCCTGCCAGATCCTCGGCCAACGATCCCACCACCCGCGCAACCCTGGCCCGCGTCTCACGGAAGGCACTCTTCGCATGACGTCCGTAGATGGATGTGGCAATGACCATCAACGGGACCACACTGAAGCTCAGAAGCGCAAGCTGAGGACTCATGGAGATCATCACCACGACGATACCCACCAGGGTGATCACGTCCCCAATCACGGTGATCAAGCCCTGCGACAATAGCTCATTGATGACGCCGACGTCACTGAAGACGCGCGAGATCGTGACGCCGATGATGTGGGTATCATGGTAGCCCAGGTGCATCTCCTGGAGATGCTCAA